>DASPOT010000255.1:0-4392 GCA_035625875.1 Mycobacterium sp.
CCGTCGGCCGTGTTGACCACAGCCAACGTCGCGGTATCCGGCTCGACGAACAACAGCGCGGTGTGGGCGTAGTTGGTTGCGTTGCCGACCGTCTGAGCCAGTGCGGCGGCGGCCAGGAACCCCGAGAACAACATGACCTTCTCGATCTTGTGGGCGGCCAGTCCCTCGCGCAGCGCGGCAGCCTCTGCGGGGTCGACCCAGGTCACCCCGGTGGATGTCAGCACGTAGCCACCCTCGGCGGCACCCTCGCGGGCGCCCAGAATCGCCGAGATCACCTGATCGGGCGCGGTGACGGTTGGCGCGTCGCCATTAGCTGTGAGGTCGAAGGTGTCCTGGTCGACGGTGACGCCGTCCGCGTTCTCGCCCTCCACCAGCACCATGCGGACCGTCGTTGGTGCCATCGACACACCAAGTACGATGTCCACTGCTCCTCCAGTTAGTTTGCTCTCCACCCGCGGTTTGCGGGGGCAGCATACCGCCCGGGCCGCCAACCAGGAATTTCATCGCCGCACAAGCCTGCGGCGTTACACTCCGGGATTAGCTGGATTTTATGAAGTTCTGCTTGGGAACGAGACAGCGTAGGTCCCCCGCTGATCCTGGTACTTCGACCATACCCCCGTACTCCCTAGGGGCGCTCGGCGTGTACACGGCGTACTTCGGAACCGTATTCGCCTGCTCGTGCGGGTGCTGGACACTCGGATCGACACCCGACGACGACGCCGTGCCGCGTTCCGCCATCACGCGACCTGGGTAGCACTGATATCGGGTGACAACCGGCGGGCAGGTGGCAGTCAGCGGTGCCCACCGCCACCGCCAAAGCCACCGCCGTGGCCGCCGCCACCGCCAAAGCCACCGCCGTGGCCACCCCCGCCAAAGCCGCCACCGCCGAAGTCGTGGCCGCCCCCGCCAAAGCCGCCACCGCCGCCCCATGGGCTGAGCGACGGCTCTTGCACCGGGGGAGCGAAGATTCGCGGAAGTTGGGGAGTGGCCGGCGGCATGGCGGGAACGCGCGGGGCTTCGGGGGCTGGCATGGCCGGGATCGGTGAAGCTTCAGGCGCGGGCAGGTGCACTGGCGGCTGGGGGACGGGTGCTTGTACCGGTGGCGACGGCACGTGCACCGGCTGGGGGACGTGAACCGGTGGGGTGGGCGCCTGTTCCGGTGGGGACGGCACCTGCACCGGCGGCTGGGGCACGTGAAGCGGCGGGGTCGGCGCGTGGGGTGGCGGCTGCGGCATCTGCACCGGCGGCTGGGGCGCCGGCAGGTTCACGAGCGGCTGCGGTGCCGGCACGTGCGCCGGTGCGGGTGCGGGTGGAACCGGCGCGTGGATTGGCACCGGAACCGGCATGGGCGCTGGCGCTGCGGGAACGGGTACGGGTACCGGGGCTACGGGAGCCGGTACTGGCGGCGCGGCGGGCACCGGAGGTGCTGCCGGAGCCGGTAGAGCCGGCGGGGCGACCGCGTTGACGGGCATGGGGTGGGCGATCGGCGCGGGCTGGTGAATCGGGGCGGGCAGCTGCACCGTCGGGGGTGCCGCGGGCGCCTGCTGGGCCGGGACGATGAGGTTTTGGCCGGGGTTGGGCCGCAGCGCGACCGTCGGGCGGATGCCGATGGCCAGCGAAATCTCCAGCGCCACCACCACGACGAGGAATATCGCCGCCACAGCGCTGCTGACCAGCAGCAGCGGCCTGCGTCCCTGCCGGTCGTGGTCGAAACCGGCGGTGTCGGCGACGCTGGCATTGGCATTGGTGTCGGGCAGAGCGCTGTAAGCGAGGTTTTCTTCGCCCGCGTCGCGGCCCGCAGGGATATCGGGGTAGCCCGCCAGCGCGTGGAGGCCCAGCTCCCCGGTGCCGGGATCTTGCGCGTACGCCAGCGCCGCGGTGGACGAGGCGAACAGCGGCGCATTCGCCGACGCCAGCGCCGCGCCCCGGGCCAGCGCCGTCTCCGGCTCCTCAGGGACACTGACCGGCAGTGACGTCGCCGCCTCCAGCGCCGGCTTGATCGCCGCGATGTCCACACCCGAGCCGACGACGAACACACCCACCGGGCGCGCCTCCAGCGCCTCAGCATCCGAGACCATCGCGGCCAACGCGGTCACCGCCGCGTCGTCGTCTTCGGGCAGGACTTGTCGACGCACATCAGCGATCGACCCGTCGGCGGTATCGACAACGGCCAAAGTCGCGGTATCCGGCTCGACGAACAGCAGCGCAGTGTCGGCGTAATTGGTTGCGCTGCCGACCGCCTGAGCCAGGGCGGCCGCGGCCAAAAACGCCGACACCAGCATGACGTTCTCAATCCGGTACGCGGCCAACGCATCACGCAGCGCAGCCGCCTCGGCGGGATCGGTCCAGGTCACCCCGGTCGACAACAGTTGCCAGCCGGCCTGGGCCGCGCCTTCGCGAGTGCCCAGAATCACCGAGACCACCCGATCAGCTACATCCAGGCTTGCCGAGTCGGCGGCAGTGACGTCGAGGCTGTCGTCCTCGACGGTGACGCCGTCGGCGTTCTCGCCTTCAACCAACACCATGTGGATCGCCGTGGGTGCCATCGATACCCCGAATACGATGTCCACTGCTCCTCCAACGTTCTTCGCTAGCCGGCCACGGTCAAGGCGGAGGAGAAAACCGCGCGGGCCGTCACTTACATCGTCGCCTCAGCAGCATGCGACGTTACGCCCCGAAATTAGGTAGAAGCTATGAATTCTGGTAGTAGCGGGACGGCGTCGGTCCCCGCTGCCCCTGATATTTCGACCCGACCCGCGCGCTGCCATAGGGGTGCTCGGCCGGGCTGGTCAGTCTCAAGATGCATAGCTGACCGATTTTCATGCCCGGCCACAGTGTGATCGGCAGATTGGCGACATTGGAAAGCTCCAGCGTGATGTGACCGCTGAAGCCCGGATCGATGAAGCCCGCCGTCGAGTGCGTCAGCAAGCCCAGCCGGCCCAACGACGACTTGCCCTCCAGCCGTCCGGCCAGGTCGTCGGCCAGGGTGATCAGCTCCAGCGTCGACCCGAGCACGAACTCACCGGGATGCAGCACGAACGGTTCGCCGTCGACCGGTTCCACAGGGCTGGTCAGCTCGTCCTGCTGCCGCGCGGGATCGATATGCGTGTACCGGGTGTTGTTGAACACCCGAAACAGGCTGTCGAGGCGGACATCAACGCTGGACGGCTGCACCAGGGCGTCGTCGAACGGGTCGACGCCCAACCGCCCGGTGGCGATTTCAGCCCTGAGGTCGCGATCGGAGAGCAGCACCCGACGAGCGTATCTGCTGGCCTCCCCCGCATGAGGTTGATGAGCGACGCGTCGGCGGATGCTAGCCTTCGGATGCGACTGCGCCGATGTAGTTCAATGGCAGAACATCAGCTTCCCAAGCTGAATACGCGGGTTCGATTCCCGTCATCGGCTCTGTTCTGACCTGCGTCGACACTGTTCGAAGGCGTTCGAACAAACCCCTCAGTGTCACGACGATGTCACAACTCGATTCAAAATTGCTCCGGCGGTCCTTCAGCGCCTCGTCTTGCGAGTGTGCGTATAGACGCATGGTCAGGGTCGCGTCCTTATGCCCAATCCATGCCGCGATGACCGCCACTGGCACCCCCTGCAAGTGCATCTACCGGTGCCGCTATTTCAGGACTCAGGGGATCAGGCTTAGCAGCATTGTGGGGATGTCCGCTGCGAGCACACCCACCATTGAGCTGATGCCCGCTGGGTCGAAAAGCGTTGCGAAATCAGCGGGGTTCAGCAGTGTGCCGAGGTCACCGGGGTTCAACAGTGGAGCGAGGTCGCCGGGGTTCAACAGTGGGGTGAGGTCGCCGGGGTTCAACAGTGCGGTGAGGTCGCCGGGGTTCAGCATTGTGCCGAGGTCCGATACCGCCGTGGTGGGGCTCAACATCAGATCCGACACCACGCTCGCTGTCGGATCTAAGCCAGGAACCAGCGCCGACCCGACGCTGGGATCCAGGAGTGCGCCGAGGCTCGACAGTCCGATGGCGGGGTCCGCCAGCATGGTCGACGCCGAAGCTCCGGGAAGCAGCACCGACACCAGCTGCTGCAGGGTGCCGGTTAGGAGGAGCACCAATGCGAGGTCGAAGAGGGGCGTAGCAAGGCCGGTGAACGGGGTGGGGAGGAGCACCTCTGCGGCGCCGAAGAGGGGCGTAGCAAGGCCGATCAACAGCGCGCCGTTGTCAGTTGCCGTCTCCAGGGCCATGATGGCGTTGATGAGCGCCGTTAGGATGCCGCTGTCGAGGCCCGCCAGTCCGGCGAGGGGATCGAGCAGTCCGCCGATGGAGCCCAGCGACCCAGCGGAACCCAGGTCTGCAGCCACGGCGCTTTCCAATCCACCGAGGATGCCCGGCACATCGCCGAGGAGGTCGGTGGCAGCGGTGAGCTGTA
>DASPOT010000256.1:0-48167 GCA_035625875.1 Mycobacterium sp.
CTGCGCGCCGAACAGGCTCACGGTTGCCGGCGGGACCCCGCGGTAAGTGGCCTCGCGGCCGAACGCGGCGATGGCCTGCGGGTGCGTCAGGAAAAAGCTGGGTGTTTTCCAGACCTTGGTGATCAGCGCGTCGAGGTCGTCTGGCGTGGGCGCACCGGCCAGCGTTTGGATCGTCTGCTCCGGTGTCACCTGCGCCAGCAGCCCGTACTCGGGGCTGTTGACCAGTTCGAACTCTTGGCGTTCCTTGATGATCTCGATGGTCAGCCGCAGCTGCTGGGCGATCTGGTCGTGTGGGCTGGAGTACAGGTCGGAGACGCGGGTGTGGATATCGAGCAAGGTGGAGATCGTCCGCAGCGTGTACTCGCGAGGGCTGGTCTCGTAGTCGACGTAGGTGTATGGCAGCGGCTCTTCGGTGCCGGCGCCCTCTTCGGCCTTGATCGCGACCTGCTCGGGGTTGACCACGCGGTTGACCCGGTAAATGCCGGCTTCCACCGGCACCCAGCTGAGCAAATGCAGCAGCCAGCGCGGCGTGATCGGCAAGAGTTGCGGAACAGTTTTCGTCGGTTCGGCAAGCTGCCGGGCGGCGAGATCGCCGAGTGCCTGAGACTCGTTCTGAGCCGATGTCATCGTGGTCCTTCCGGGCCTGGTCGAATACTGCGGCGGATGGCGGGCAGATCAATCATCGTTCACCATGAACTGGTCGCGCGCGACGAACTTACCCGACTCTGATCGTTGTGCAAAGGGTTACGGCGCCCCTGAGGCAAACCCGCGCAGACTGCGCCGATGGCCTATAGTGGCGTCATGCAACAGGTCGCACAGCCGCGTTTCATCCTCATGCGCTGCCTCCTTGTGCACTGTTGTTGTTGTTGTTGATTTTCTGACGCCCTAATTTCCTGCGCCTCTGTCCATCCGGCAACACGGTGATGTGCGCTACTCAGAGCCTTCAGAAAGATCAACCACCCATGACCGCCTTGACCTTGCCTAGTCGTAGCCCCGCGCGGGTGGCGACCCGTCGGCACACTCGTCCCAGCCCGGCGGCCGGCGTGTCTCGCATGACGCGCTACCGGGGCGGCACCTACTCGCATACCGTCGACAGGATCGTGTTCGCCGACGGCACCTCAGCGCGCACCGATCTGATCAGGCTTAACCCGAACCTGCAGGGGTACTCGCTGGACTTCAGCGGCATCGCGCCCACCCGCCCGTCGCGCTACCGTTTGGACGCTTGGTCCGCGCTGCCGCATCTGTGCGAACGCGCGTGCGAGGCGGAAGTGGACTGGATCCTGCGGCACTCCTTCCCGATGCTGACCACAATTGAACTGAGCCGACGGCTGCGCGAGGCCGGCTACCTGTTGGGGCCGGCCAACATCGGTGAACACGAAGCGATCGCCGGAACTCAGGCCGCGATCTGGTATTTGACCAACGGCTTGGCCCTGGACAACCAACCGCTCAACGTTCCGATAGCGGTGCACCGTGCGCCCGGACCGGTGATCACGTTCGAATTCGACGGCGAACCACAGCTGGGCGGCTACTCGATAACGGTAACATCCGACACCACCGTGACGTTCACGCTGCAGAAGTCGTTGAACGGCATTGGCTGGCAGGACATTTCGGGATCGCGGCTGACTGTGGCCGCGGGCAACGGCCAGCATCACCGCACGCTCGGCGTGGGCAGCACGCTCTCGGCGAGCAGCTTCGGCCGCGCTGGACGTGGATACCGGTACTATCGGCTGATCGCAACGACAGACCGCGACATGTCAATAGTCGATGATGTCCGCTTCTGGCTCACCGATTCTCGGCACTACCGCAACGCCGACCGCGTCGTGCATCTCTACAAGTACCTGCTGGCCGGAGCACGCCGGGCCGGTCGCAACACGGTTCGGCCGCGCGTATTGGACGCCGATGCCGTCATCGCATCAGGACTGGTGGGCCCGTTCCGCGTGGCGATGCCGCTTGCGCTAATCGCTGCCGAAGGTCACATCTTGGTGGACGCCGACGGCCTCCCGCTCGACGGGGTGATCGGACCCAACACCGATTTCTACCTGCGTCCTCTATCCGGCGCCTCGGCGGCGACATTGACCGCGACAGTGCCCGGCATGCCGCATGGGTTCGGTGGACGAGTGCTGACCGCTGTCGCGCGAGACGAGGCCGCACAACGGCTCACACCTGTTGCGCTAAGCGTGCGGGCGGATGTGGCGATCCACTTCGATATCAGCTGGGATGCCCACCAGGCCTGGGCCGACATCGTTGGAGAAGGCAGATGAGCATTGCCGAGGACATCACCCAACTGGTCGGGCGCACACCGCTCGTCCGACTGCGCCGGGTCACCGACGGCGCCGTGGCCGACGTCGTCGCCAAGCTGGAATTCTTCAACCCGGCGAGCAGCGTGAAGGACCGCATCGGGGTGTCCATGATCGACGCGGCCGAGCGGGCGGGCCTGATCAAGCCGGACACGATCATCCTCGAGCCGACGAGTGGGAACACGGGTATCGCGCTGGCGATGGTGTGCGCCGCACGCGGCTACCGGTGCGTGCTGACCATGCCGGAGACGATGAGCATCGAACGGCGGATGCTGTTGCGCGCGTATGGTGCTGAGCTCATCCTCACTCCGGGCGCGGACGGCATGCCGGGCGCCATCGCCAAGGCCGAGGAACTGGCCAAGACCGACCAGCGGTATTTCGTGCCCCAGCAGTTCGAGAACCCGGCGAACCCGGCTATCCACCGCGCCACTACCGCGGAGGAGGTGTGGCGCGACACTGACGGGAAGGTCGACATCTTCGTGTCCGGAGTCGGCACCGGCGGCACCATCACCGGTGTCGCCCAGGTCATCAAGGAACGCAGGCCATCGGCGCGGTTCGTCGCCGTGGAGCCGGCCGCGTCGCCGGTCCTGTCCGGCGGCCAGAAGGGACCGCACCCGATCCAGGGCATCGGCGCCGGGTTCGTCCCGCCGGTGCTTGACCTGGATCTGGTCGACGAGATCATCACCGTCGGCAACGAAGACGCGCTGAATGTGGCCCGGCGGCTGGGCCGGGAAGAGGGGCTGCTGGTCGGCATCTCCTCGGGCGCGGCCACCGTGGCCGCCCTGCAGGTGGCTCGCCGGCCTGAGAACGCCGGAAAGCTCGTCGTCGTCGTCCTCCCCGACTTCGGCGAGCGGTATCTGAGCACGGCGCTGTTCGCCGACCTGGAGGGCTAGCCATGCTAGTGGCCATGCGGCAAGACATTCTGGCGGCCAGGCAGCGGGATCCGGCCGCCCCCACCACGCTGCAGGTCATCTTCGCCTACCCGGGCGTGCACGCAATCTGGGGCCACCGGATCAGCCACTGGCTGTGGAACCACGGCGCAAGGCTGGCCGCGCGGACGTTCGCGGAACTCACCCGCATCCTGACCGGGGTCGACATCCACCCAGGTGCCGTCCTCGGCACCGGCCTGTTCATCGACCACGCGACCGGCGTGGTGATCGGGGAAACCGCGGAAGTGGGCAACGATGTCACGATGTACCACGCCGTCACCCTCGGCGGCACCAGCATGGATGCCGGCGTCAAACGCCACCCCACCGTCGGTGACCGGGTGACTATCGGTGCCGGAGCCAAGGTCCTCGGCCCGATCACCATCGGCGAGGACAGCCGGATCGGCGCCAACGCCGTCGTGGTCAAGCCGGTGCCGCCGAGCTCGGTGGTCGTCGGGGTGCCCGGGCAGATCATCGCCCGCAGCCGTCCCCGCCCGGCCGGTGCACTTGCTGGCATCGACGACTCGACGCTGCCCGACCTCGTGGGGGTCAGCCTGCAGTCCCTGCTCACCAGGGTGGACAGGCTGGAGACCCTGACCGACGGCCCGCGGACTGGCCGCGTCATCCGGCCGCCCGAAGCCGGCGTATGGCACGGCGAGGACTTCTCCATATGAGGAATACCCGGCTGCGGGCGAGTGTTGCGGCGGCTGTGACGCAGCAGCCGGAATCAGGTAAGGACATGCAGTTCTGGGTCGATGCGCTGTGCCCTTGGGCCTGGATCGCTTTTCCCTGGGTGCTGGAGGCGAAGAAGGTCAGGCCGGTGCGGGCCGATTGGCGGATCTTGTGGTCGCCGCGATAGCGATCATCGCGGCGCTGGCAGGCGCCACCTTGATCGGGGTGGCGGTCAACCGACGGTCGGGCGTATTGCGGGAAGCCGGCCCCGAGTCCCGTCAGGACACATCTGATCTCGGTTTATCCCGCACAGGGCCGACCGTCGTGCACTTCAGTGCCGTTTGGTGCGGTCCGTGCGCCTCGGTGCGCCGCATGGTCGACCAGGTGTGCGCCGACCTGCCCGATGTGGCCCACGTGGAGATCGACATGGACGCGAACCCGGTCGCCGCGAGGCGGCTGTCGGTGCTGTCACTGCCCACCACGTTCATCTTCGACGCCGACGGGCGGCAGCGATACCGCAGCGCGGGCGTGCCGAAGGCGGCTGACCTGCGGACGGCGTTGCGGCCTCTATTGGCTTGACCGGCTCACTACCAACCCTTTAACTCAGGGTGAGCCAAACATTCATGGACACTGCCTCATTCGAACACGATGAGGACCGTGTACGGGATTGACAGCACGATGGTCGGGAAAATCGACACCCGGACGACAAACCAAATTTGGTCAAGAAGCTCGCGTCAGGCGAACGGACGTCCTGCGATTGCGCGGAGTGATCGACGCCGGGCTCAAAGAACTCGCCCAGCGCCTTCATGGGCTTCCCGATGGCCTTGCCGTTCATAGGGTTTGCTTAGCTCCCTGCTCGCCCGTATGGCTCATTCGGTCCTCATTTTCGTGAACAAACCACAAGGGGTTGGTGGTTAGGTGGTCTCTCGGGGGATTAACGCAGTCCACAGCGCGATGTCGACAGCGCTGCCCGACTGCACACAGAGACCACGGGGACTCTATGAGCGAGACGCGCTTGCCGTTAGGGTTGCAATCGAGTCAAACCCGCGAACCGGCGGACTGCGCGATGCCTTATAGTGGCGCTATGCAACAGGTCGCACAGCCGCGCTTCGTCCTCGTGCGCTGCCTCGTCGTGCGCTGTTGTTGTTGATTTTCTGACGCCCTAGTAATCCGCGCGCTCTCCCGCTTGCGGGGCCTATCCCAGTCCGCCCGGCGGGGTGGTGCTGCGCACTACCCAGAGCCTTCAGAAAGATCACCCATGACTGTCTCATCCGTGCCCAGCAATACCCATGCGCGGGTGGCCACCCGCAGGCGCATACGCCTCAGGCCGGGAACCGAACTATCTCGCATGACGCGCTACCGGGGCGGCACCTACTCGCATACGGTGGACAGGGTCGTGTTCGCCGACGGCACCTGGGCGCGCACCGACCTGATCAGGCTGAATCCGAACGTGCAGGGGTACTCGCTGGACTTCACCGGCATTGCGCCCACCCGCCCGTCGCGCTACCGCCTGGACGCTTGGTGTGCGTTGCCGCATCTGCGCGCTAGCGCGTGCGAGGCGGAAGTGGACTGGATCCTGCGGCACTCCTTCCCAATGCTGACCACTACCGAACTGAGCCGACGGTTGCGTGAGGCCGGTTATCCGTTGGGGCCGGCCAACATCAGCGAACATGAAGCGATCGCCGGAACACAGGCCGCGGTCTGGTATCTCACCAACGGCTTGGCCCTCGACAACCGACCGCTCAACGTTCCCATAGCGGTGCACTTTGCGCCCGGACCGGCGATCACCTTCGAGTTCGACGGCGAACCACAGCTGGGCGGCTACTCGCTGTGGGCGGCATCTGGCACCGCCGTAAGTTTCACGTTGCAGAAATCGGCGAATGGCCGTGTCTGGCAAGATACTTCCGGTTCACGACTCACCGTTGGTGCCGGCATGGGCCGCTATCAACGCACGCTGGGTGTGGGCAGTACGCTCTCGGCGAGCAGCTTCGGCCGCGGCGGGCGCGGGTACCGGTATTACCGGCTGATCGCAACAACAGAAGGCGGCACGCCGACGGTCGACCATGTCCGCTTCTGGCTGACGGGCTCTCGGCACTACGACAACGCCGACCGCGTCGTGCATCTCTACAACTACCTGCTGGCCGGGTCGCGGCAAGCCCGTCGCGAAACGCATGAGCCCGAGCTGATCAACAACGCAGCGGTCGCCGAATCCGAGCTGGTGGGTCCGTTCCAAGTGCGCATCCCGTTGACGCTGAACGCCTCTGAAGGTCACGAGCTGGTCGACGTCGACGGCTTCGCGATAGACGACATGGTCAAGCCGGGCATGGACTTCTACCTGCGTCGAGCACCGGGTACGTCGGCGACGACGTTGACGGCGACGATTCCGCGCGGCGCCGGCGGGCGGGTGCTGACCGGGGTGGCGCTAGCGGAGGCCGCACAACGGTTCACGCCGGTTGCGCTGACCGTGCCCGTAGACGTGACCGTCGAGTTCGACATCAGCTGGGATGCCGACGACAGTATCGGCACCGTGACGTGTCACGACGTTGTCGACGGCCGCCATAGCGGCGAAGTCGTCGACACCACCGCGTTCGCGGGCAGGTTGATGTGTCATCAACAGCTTGGCGATAGATCCACAAAGCATAAGAGTGATTTGGATAGGAGGTCGATGGTAGATGAGTGAGGATCTTGCGAGCCAGGAAAAACTCAGTCCTAACCCTGGGGAAGACGGGCGAGTTGTCGACACGGCGGTAGGGATACTTGTCGGGTGGCGCCGATGCAGCACTCATGCCGCCTTCGATGAGTTGATCGCTGCCAGCGAGCGGCACCGGATACCGATGTTCGCCCTGGCTTCGGCCCTGGTGACCGTGGCCAGCAGGGGCGCCAATCCTCAGGCTGCCGGCACTGCTGCTCGGCTAGCCGCTGAGAGGGAATGGGGCAAGAATCACTGGCTCTAGCCGCTACCCGCCTGCCTTGGTGGGCGCTTGTCAGCTGTTGCAGGATTACTCGGGCCAATGGGTTGATCCAACGGTGCGGGGGCCGTGGGGAATTCGGCTCCGCGGCCCGGCTGACGGCATCGGCGCGCTGCACGGGGAGTTCTTCGGCCACGCACGGGTCTTCAGCGGCTCGGCCTTCTCATCGGAATTCAGCCAGTCCACAAAGGATTTCGGCCGCCTCGGCGGTGTCGGCGTCGAGACGTGCGGTCAGTTCGCGAGTGTCAGCGATCACCGAAGCGGCCGCCGAGCACACCGTTTTCGGTGACTGCCGCGGTGATCAGCTGCGGCGGTGTGACGTCGAAGGCGGGGTTGAACACCGCGGTGCCCTGCGGGGCGGTGGCCACACCGCCGACGTGGGTGATCTTGGCGGCCGCCTGCTCTTCCACGAGGATCTCGCTCCCGGTCGCGGTCGCCGCATCGCGGGCCGACTCCGGGGCCACCGCGATAAACGGGATGCGGTGGTGGCCAGCCGCCAGCGCCGGCACCGCATTCCACAAGAAGCACAAGCCCCACCAACCGAGGGGACATCGTCCTGCTCACTCGACGAGGGCCGCGTTGCACAAGCTTCGCCGAAGCCCGTGAGGAGCCCCGCCAATCCACACCGAATGAGATAGCGCCAACGCCTGCTCCCCCGGAAGTGCTCCCCCGGAAGGACTCGAACCTTCAACCCTTCGGTTAACAGCCGAACGCTCTGCCAGTTGAGCTACAGGGGACTACCCCGTCCACGCGGATGCTGGCGCGGATCGCGGGATGACTCTAGCGTACTGGCGTACTGGCGCCCAACGACAGGGGCTGGGCGGCGAGCGCGTCTGCCCGTCGCCGCGCGCCCGGCCGGGTACGTGGGGCAGGATGGACCCATTGCTCCGTCGTCGGGAAGGACCGCTTTGATCGGGTATGTCGTCGTGCTGGGACTGGGCTACGTGCTGGGCGCGAAAGCCGGGCGCCGCCGCTACGAGCAGATCATCGGTACCTATCGCGCCATTATCAGCAGTCCTGCCGCCAAGTCGATGATCGAAGCGGCGCGGCGCAAGATCGCCAATCGGGTCTCACCCGACGCCCGGATGGTGACCCTGACCGAGATCGACAGCCAGACGGCCGTCGTCGAACCGCGGCAGGGCAAAAGCGCGACCTGACGCGTCAGGCCTCACGCGGAAAGGTCGTCGCCGCTGGCCTGCTGCAACAGGCTGCGGCGATAAGCCTCCATCGCGACCAAGTCGCCGAACAATGCGTGATACTCGTCACCCTGTTCGACCGGCGACATGCGCTGTAATTTCGACTTCACCTCGGCGATCTGCCGGCCCACCCAGACCTCCTGCAGGCGAGCCAGCACCCCGGCGATACACCGCGGCAGCTTGTCGTCGTCCACCCGGATCGCCTCCACCCCCAGCTCGCTGACCAGCGCGGCAGCCGGGGCCGACGTGGCGTGTTGCCGTACCGCATCGATCCACTGCGCCCCCGCGACGCCGGCCGCGGTGCCGCCCGCCGCGTCGATGGCCGCGCGGACGGCCGCATAGCCGGGGTGGGTGAAGCTCTCGACGGTCAGCGCGTCGAACACTGGGCCGGCCAGCGCCGGGTACTGCAACGCCGACTTGAGCGCCTCGCGCTGTGGCCAGAGGGTCGGATCACGCGGGTCGGGACGAAGGGCGGCGGGTTCGGCCGAGCTGGTGTCGGCGGGTGCTGGCACGGCTCGACGGGCTCTGCGGCGGCCACGGCTTTTGGCCTCGCGACGCACTCGGTCGATGACCTGCGCGACGTCGGCCCAGCCGACCCAGCCGGCCAGCTGCCGGGCGTACTCGTCGCGCAGTGTGGGATCTTTGATCTGGGCGACTATCGGCACGCAGCGCCGCAGCGCCGCCACCCTGCCCTCGGCACTGTCCAGATCCATCTCGGCGAGCGCACTGCGAATCGCGAACTCGAACAACGGGGTTCGCCGTGCCACCAGGTCCCGCAGCGCGCCATCGCCGGATGCCAGCCGCAGATCGCAGGGGTCCATGCCGCCGGCGGCCACCGCGACAAAGGATTGACCCGCGAGGTTCTGTTCGCCCTCGAACGCCTTGAGCGCGGCCGCGCGGCCCGCCTCGTCGCCGTCGAACACGTAGATCAGTTCGCCGCGAAAGAAGTTGTCGTCCATCATCAGTCGGCGCAGCATCGCCAGATGCTCGTCGCCGAATGCGGTGCCGCACGACGCGACCGCCGTAGTGACCCCGGCCAGATGCATCGCCATCACGTCGGTGTAGCCCTCGACGACAACGGCCTGGTGCCCCTTGGCGATATCGCGTTTGGCCAGGTCGATACCGAACAGCGCCGACGATTTCTTGTACAGCAGGGTCTCGGGGGTGTTGACGTACTTGGCGTCGATCGGGTCGTCGTCGAACAGCCGCCGAGCCCCGAATCCGATCACCTCGCCCGCCGATGTGCGGATCGGCCACAGCAGCCGCCGGTGAAACCGGTCGATCGGGCCGCGGCGGCCTTCGCGGGAAAGGCCCGCGGCTTCCAGCTCCTTGAAGTCAAAGCCCTTGCGCTGCAGGTGTTTTGTCAGTGAGTCCCATCCGGACGGCGCGAACCCGCAACCGAAACGACGAGCGGCGTCGGCGTCGAAATTCCGCTCCGACAGGAACTGGCGAGCCGGCGCGGCCTCGTCGGACTCCAGCGCCGCGGCGTAGAACGCGGCCGCAGCGGCATTGGCGGCGATGAGCCTGCTGCGGCTGCCGCGGTCGCGCTGCACGCTGGTGGCCGCTCCGGTGTAGTTGATCGCGTAGCCGATGCGGTCGGCCAGCAGCTCAACCGCCTCGACGAAGCTGACGTGTTCGATCTTCTGGACGAACGCGTACACGTCGCCGCCCTCGCCGCAGCCGAAGCAGTGGAAATGACCGTGGTTCGGCCGGACATGAAACGACGGTGTCTTCTCGTTGTGGAACGGGCACAGGCCCTTGAGCGAATCGGCGCCGGCGCGTCGCAGTTGCACGTAGTCGTCGACGACCTCGTCGATGCGGACCCGTTCGCGGATGGCGGCGATATCACGATCAGGGATACGCCGGCCGGCCATCGGCTCAGTGTAGAGCGTTGGGCCCGGCGACGATGCGGGCCACACAGGGGGCCCAGAAGGAGGCGGGCAATCGAACCGGGCCTGGTCGCGATGGCGACTCTTCCGGCACTGGTCGGCGAGTCACCAAGAGGCGATCCTGCCGGTGACCGGCTATGTTCGATTGCCCGCCTCCTCCTCGCGCCGCGGCGCGCATCTTCGCTAAGGTTCGTCAATGGTCAAGCCCACCACCGTTGCCGCCATCTTGCTGTCCGTGCCTGTCGTTGTCCTGAGCGCCTGCAGCCCCAACCAGCACCCGAGCACCGCGCCGGGCACCACCCCGCCGATCCACACGCCGGCGCCGTCGGCCTCGGCTACCAATCCCGCACCCGGCGCCGAAACGCTCACCGCGCAATTGAAAACCGCTGACGGCCGACCCGTTGCCACTGCCACCTTCGACTTCGCCAACGGTTATGCCACTATCACCGTGAAAACTGTCGCGACCGGCATCCTGACGCCCGGTTTCCACATGATGCATGTCCACTCGGTCGGCAAATGCGAGCCCAACTCCGTCGCCCCCACCGGTGGCCCACCCGGCGACTTTCTCTCCGCCGGCGAGCATTACCAGGCGCCCGGCCATACCGGGGAGCCCGCCAGCGGCGACCTGAGTTCGCTCCAGGTGCGCAAAGACGGTGCCGCGCTGCTGGTGACCACCACCGATGCGTTCACCAAAGACGACCTGTTAGCCGGTAACAGGACCGCGCTCGTGCTCCACGACGCCGAGAACACCAGCGACATGGAAAAACGGGTGGCGTGCGGAGTCATCGGCACGCTTTAGCAGGGCTCCGATCAGCGGCAGGCGCCGCACAACCCCTAATCCGCCTCGATGCGTTCCAGCCGCCCTTCGGTATACGAGGCGATCTGGTCGACGATGACGCGGAGCCGGGCGCCGTCGTCGGCGGCGGTGTTGAACGCCGGGACGAAGACCGGGTCGAGGGTTCGCGGCGCCCCGGCGAGCAGCCAGTCGGCGACCCGGTGGATGCGTTCGCGCTGCGCAGCCTGGATCTCCAGGTGCCGCGGGTCGGACATGATGAACTCCAGCGCCAGAATCTTCAGCACCGCGACTTCGGCACGGACCAGGTCGGGCACCTGCAGGTCGGCCTGGTAGCGTGCCAGCGGCTCCGCGTCGGCGGCCGCGTGGGTGGACGCGATCGCGGCCGAGGCGAAGCGGCCCACCAGCTCACTGGTCAACCGCTTGAGCGCGACCGACGCCGACAGCGTGGCGTCGTACTTGCCGACGGCGGCCACCACCGGCAGCCCCGAGAGCCGCTGGGCTGCGGCCATCAGGTCGTCGGCACGTACCCGGGCGAATTCGGACTCCCCTAGCTTGGCCAGCGCTGCGGCCTCGTCGTCGGCCAGCACGCGCAGGTCGATGCGCCCAGAGATCACGCCGTCCTCGACATCGTGCACTGAGTAGGCGACATCGTCGGCCCAGTCCATCGCCTGCGCCTCCAGGCACGCCCGATCAGCCGGCGCACCCTGACGGACCCAGGCGGCCGCGTCGCGGTCGTCGTCGTAGAAGCCGAACTTGCCCTTGCCCTGACCGCGTGTCCACGGATATTTGGTGACCGCGTCCAAGGCCGCGCGAGTCAGATTTAACCCTGCGCTGTGCCCTCGGAGGTCAATGATTTTGGGCTCCAGGCTGGTCAGGATCCGGAAGTTCTGGGCATTGCCCTCGAAGCCGCCACACGCCGCCGCGAGCTCGTCGAGTGCCTGCTCCCCGTTGTGCCCATACGGCGGATGCCCGATGTCGTGGGCCAGACCGGCCAGGTCGACCAGGTCGGGATCACAGCCCAGCCCGATCGCCATCCCCCGCCCGATTTGGGCCACTTCCAGCGAGTGGGTAAGCCGGGTGCGCGGAGTCTCGCTTGCCCGGGGTCCGACGACCTGTGTCTTGTCGGCCAGCCGGCGCAGGGCGGCGCTGTGTAGCACCCGAGCCCGGTCTCGGGCGAACTCGGAGCGGTGCTGGCCTTCCGTGCCCGGCAGACCCGCCGTCTTCGGCGCTTCGCGCACCCGCCGCTGACGGTCGAAATCGTCATAGGGATCTTGCTGGCTCATCGACGCACAGTCTGCCAGCAATAACCTGTACCGCCGCAAAGCAGATTAGATTGGCGATCATGCGTATTGCCCGCTCGCTAACCGTGTTCCTGGCGATCCTGACCACCGGACTGCTGTTGGCGCCGGCCGCCGCTGCGCAGCCGCCCTTCCGACTGTCCGATTACATCACCGACAACGCGGGGGCATTGAGCGGCTCGGGTCGCGGCGCGGTTCAGTCGGCCGCCAGCAAGCTCTACTCCGACCGCCACGTCCGGCTGTGGGTGGTCTATGTCGACAACTTCTCCGGGCAGCCAGCCGTGAGCTGGGCGCAAAGCACCCGACGGGCCACCGACATGGGCGACTTCGACGCGCTGCTCGCGGTGGCCACCGTCGACCGTTCCTACGCGTTCCTGGTGCCCACCAGGGCGCCGACCATCAGCTCAGGTCAGGTGGACGATCTGCGGCGCAACCAGATCGAACCCGCGCTGCGCCGCGGCGACTGGAGCGGCGCGGCGGTCGCGGCGGCCAACGGGCTCAACCGGGAGCAAGGTACGGCCCCGGCCAGGGCCTTGGTGCCGCTGCTGATCGCGCTGGGCGTGATCGTGATCGCGGTCCTGGCCCTGCTCCTGGCCATGCGTTACCGGCGTCGGCGACGGCTCGCGGCCGAGTTGGCCGCGGCACGACGCGTCGACCCCACCGACCCGGACGCGCTGGCCATCGTGCCGCTGCACGCCCTCGACGGCCTGTCGCGGTCGATGGTGGTCGACGTCGACAACGCGCTGCGCACCAGCACCAACGAGCTGGCGCTGGCGATCGAGGAGTTCGGTGAACAGCGGACCGAACCGTTCACCCGAGCGGTGAACAACGCCAAAGCGGCTCTGGCGCAGGCGTTCACCGTGCGTCAACAACTCGACGACGCCATACCCGAGACGCCGACGCAGCGGCGTGAGCTGCTGACCCGCGTGATCGTGTCGGCGGCGCGGGCCGACCGCGAGCTCGAAGCACAGCGAGAGGCGTTCGAGAAGCTGCGGGACTTGGTGATCAACGCACCATCCCGGGTGGACGGGCTGACCCAACAGTTCGTCGAGCTGACTGCCCGCATTACGCCGGGTGAGCAGCGGCTGGCCGCGCTGCACAACGAATTCGACGCCGCCGCACTGACTTCGGTATCCGGCAACGTCGCGACCGCCAAGGAGCGGCTGGCCTTCGCCGATCAGAACATCAGCAGGGCTCGCGATTTGGCGGCCCGCCCGGTCAGCGGGCAGCTGACCGGCTTGGTGGACTCCTACCGCGCCGCCGAGTCGGCGTTGGGGCAAGCCCGCGCGCTGCTCGACGCCGTCGACAGCGCAGCCAGCGACATCCGCCACGCCGTCGCCACGCTGCCGACACTCATCGCCGACATCCAGGCCGGCATCGAGCAGGCCAACACGCAGCTGCAAACGGGGAAAGGCCCACACACCCGCGAACTCATCACCGCGCGTGACGCGGCGGTCAAGGCGGTCGGCGCCGCCCACGGCAGCGGTTCCGCCGATCCACTCGGCGCGTTTACCCGATTGACCAAGGCCGACGCGGATCTCGACCGATTGCTGGCCGTCCTCGCCGAGGAACAGGCCACCGCCGAGCGCCTCAACCGCACGTTGGAGCAGGCATTGTTCACTGCGCAGTCGCGGGTGCGCGCGGTGTCCGACTACATCGACACCCGCCGCGGCACCATCGGGCCCGAGGCGCGCACCCGGCTCGCCGAGGCGAGCCGGCAACTGCAAGCGGCACAAGACAAACGGTCGACCAACGTCAGCGAAGCGATCGCCCATGCCAACAGCGCAGCAACACTGGCCGCTCAGGCTCAGTCGCTGGCCAACGCCGATGTCCGGTCCGCCCAGCGTGCCTACACCGGACGCTACGGCGGTGGCAACGACATGGGCGCGATGATGGGCGGGATCATCATCGGCGACATCCTCAGCGGAGGAATGCGGGGCGGCTTCGGCGGCGGGTGGGGTGGCGGCTGGAGCCCGACGTCCTACGGCGGTTCGCCGGGCGGGGACGACGGCGGGTTCATGGGCGGCGGCGGACGGTTCTAACGGTGGGCCGGGTCTACAAATCCAGCGGATGACTCCAGCGCAGTCGGGTGAATCGGGCGAAGCCGCGATCCGCGCTCAGCCAGGTCGCATTGTTCTCAAGGGCATAGGCGGCCAAATACGCGTCGGCAATGTCGTTACCCCGCGCATTGATGTCCGCCGCGAGCTGCCGAAACAAAATCCAGTGGCGCTCTCCGGCGCGAAGTCGCATCGCCGCAGGAGCGGCAAGCAAACCTATCGACCGCCTTCCACGCTTCCTCCGGATTCGTCGGCTCGGTAAAGATCCGGCGGTTGGTCATTACCCGCACGAAGCCACCGAGTACGAGATCCGGTAAGCCGAGATTCTCATCACCGTTGGCCAGCCGCTCAAACAGCGGACGATAGTCCCGGTGTTCGGCGAGGTCTTTGCGGTGGGCATAAACAAGGACGTTGACGTCAACGCAGAGCATCGACTGGCGCGCCTTCGTTCATCGCTTCGGCGAGAGCGGCGTTGGACGAAATGTCCACCCCCGGGCGAAGGCCTCCCGTGCCCGTCGGCCGCACCGTGTAGCGAGCTGTAGCGCCTTGCTCGGACGGATTCAGACCACGCCGCACAGCGTCCTCAAGGACCGCGGCCACCGTACGACCGGAACGAGCGGCCTTTGCTTTCACCTCGCGGTAGAGCTCGTCATCGATACGGATCGTGGTGCGCATGCTGGCATCTTAGGGTCATAAGCAGGCATCAAGATGCCAGTTCCCAGTTCAGCGTCCGATCCGCGCATCTTACGGCCCGGACCTCCTTTCAAGTTGCCAAGCTGGTTTAATGCCGCATGCACAAGACGAGTGGCCATCGCGGACCTTGTGATCGTCGCGCCGTCTTTGCTAGCTGCCCTTGAGCCGCACCGCCAGATAATGGGCAACCGAGTCGATGGCGATGCGGTCCTGTGTCATGGCGTCCCGCTCGCGCACAGTGACGGCGTGGTCTTCGAGTGACTCGAAATCCACCGTCACACAAAACGGGGTGCCGATCTCGTCCTGGCGCCGGTAGCGCCGCCCGATCGCGCCGGCGTCGTCGAACTCGACGTTCCAGCATTGCCGCAACTCAGCGGCTAGGTCGCGGGCTTTCGGGCTCAGGTCGGGATGCCGGGACAGCGGGAGCACCGCGGCCTTGACCGGGGCCAGCCGCGGATCCAGCCGCAGCACGGTGCGCTTGTCCATCGCGCCCTTGGCGTTGGGAGCCTCGTCCTCGCTGTAGGCGTCGATCAAAAACGCCATGAACGACCGCGTCAGGCCCGCCGCCGGCTCGATCACGTATGGCACATACCGGGTGTCGGTGGTCTGGTCATAGAACGACAGGTCGACGCCGGAATGCTTTGCGTGCGTGGACAAGTCGAAGTCGGTGCGGTTGGCCACACCTTCCAGTTCGCCCCACGGGTTACCGGCGAAACCGAACTTGTACTCGATGTCGACGGTGCGCTCGGAGTAGTGCGACAGCTTGTCTTTGGGGTGCTCCCACAACCGCAGGTTGTCGGGCTTGATCCCGAGGTCGACATACCACTGGTGCCTGGTGTCGATCCAATATTGGTGCCAGTCGGCCGCCGTCGACGGTTCGACGAAGAACTCCATCTCCATCTGCTCGAACTCGCGCGTCCGGAAGATGAAGTTGCCCGGGGTGATCTCGTTGCGGAAGCTCTTGCCCACCTGGGCGATGCCGAACGGCGGCTTTTTGCGCGCCGTCGTCACCACGTTGACGAAGTTGATGAAGATGCCCTGCGCGGTTTCTGGCCGCAGATAATGCAGGCCCTCCTCAGATTCGATCGGCCCGAGATAGGTCTTGAGCATCATGTTGAATTCGCGCGGCTCGGTCCACCGGCCGGGCTCACCGGTATCCGGATCGCGAATATCGGACAGGCCATTGGGCGGCGGATGCCCGTGCTTGGCCTCGTAGGCCTCGATCAGCTCATCGGCGCGGTAGCGCTTGTGGGTGATCAGCGATTCCACCAACGGGTCGTGGAATACGTCGAGATGGCCGGAGGCCACCCACACCTCCCGCGGCAGGATGATCGACGAGTCGATGCCGATGACGTCGTCGCGACTGGTGACCACCGAGCGCCACCACTGCCGTTTGATGTTCTCCTTGAATTCCACCCCCAACGGCCCGAAATCCCACGCCGATTTGGTGCCGCCGTAGATTTCGCCCGAGGGGTAGACGAGGCCGCGCCGCTTGGCCAGGTTCACGACGGTGTCGATGACGGATGCCACGAGGTGGTGCACTCCTGTCTCTTGCTGCGGGAACGGTCTTGAACAGCATCTCGCCAGCGGTCACCCACTGGCCCGAAGAGCATCAGCCATCGTAGCGATCGGCACCGAGCTCTTTGACATGCGTGATCACGCATGTGACAGTGGAATCAACCGAAGACGATTCTCCATAGCTTCCTCTACCGCCCGAAGGTGAAGGTCATGTCCGCGTCAACGTCCACCGCAGCCGACCGCGAGCTCAGCGCGGATCTAGTCGGCGGCCACGAGCACAGCGCTTCCGCGTTTTCGGAATTTCCCCCGCCACCGCCGCGGGAGATCCTGGACGCCGCCGGTGAACTGCTACGTGCTCTGGCGGCGCCCGTGCGGATCGCCATCGTGCTGCAGCTGCGCGAATCGCAGCGCTGCGTGCACGAACTGGTCGACGCGCTGGGCGTGCCGCAGCCGCTAGTCAGCCAGCATCTGAAGATCCTCAAGGCGGCCGGCGTGGTCGCAGGGGAGCGGTCAGGCCGGGAAGTGCTCTACCGCCTGGCGGATCACCACCTCGCACACATCGTCGTGGACGCGGTCGCCCATGCCGGCGAGGACCGGCCGTGACGCGTCCCAGCGTGCGCTCCACCCGGCAGCGGGCGGCGATCTCGACGCTGCTGGAGACGCTCGACGACTTCCGCTCGGCCCAGCAATTGCACGACGAGCTGCGCCGACGGGGCGAGAACATCGGGCTGACCACCGTCTACCGCACGTTGCAGTCGATGTCGTCGGCCGGCATGGTCGACACGCTGCGTACTGACACCGGGGAATCGGTCTACCGCCGCTGCTCGAAACACCACCACCACCACCTGGTGTGTCGCAACTGCGGATCGACCATAGAGGTCGGTGATCACGAGGTCGAGACGTGGGCCGCGGAAGTTGCGGCCGAGCACGGGTTCTCCGACGTCAGCCACACCATCGAGATCTTCGGTACCTGCTCAGCGTGCCAGCAATCGGCTTAACGCGTTATCGCGCGGCGTATCTCGGCGCCCGTGTCGAGCACCAGCAGGATCAGGGTGCGCAGCGCGTCGTCGGTCAGGCCGGTGCCGGGAAAGTTGTACCGCAGCATCACGTCCGCAGTTTTGCCGGAGTTGTGCTTCGCGGTTGCCTCGCTGACCTTCTCCACCAGGGCCACCGTGCCGAGCTGAGTCTTGTTCGCCTGCTCGGCCACCCGATCGCGAATCCTCTTGGTCAGCGGCAGATCCCACGCCAACATCTGGGTGAGCGACACCAGGTCGAGATCCTCGATGATGGTCACCACCCGCAACGACGCAAACGTGCCCTCATGGCGGACCGTCAACGCGCCGTCGGGTTCCTCGTCGACAAGCAGGACCTCGCCGAGTACCAATGCCAGTCGCTCTTGCAGGGACGGCACTAGGCGCTCCCGAATCGGCGATGGCGGGACGCGTATTCCTCGCAGGCCGCCCACAAGTCGCGGCGGTCATAGTCGGGCCACAACTTGTCGGAGAAGATGTACTCGGCATACGCCGCCTGCCACAACATGAAATTGCTGGTCCGCTTTTCGCCTGAGGTCCGCAGAAACAGGTCCACGTCGGGTATGTCGGGCCGGTACAGGTGACGGGCGATCGTCGCCTCGGTGATCCGGTCGGGGTCCAACATGCCTGCGGCGGCCTCGCGCGCGATTTCCCTTGTGGCTTCGGCGATTTCGGTCCGTCCACCGTAGTTGATACAGTAATTCACGGTAATGACGTCGTTGTGCACCGTCATGTTCTCGGCGATCTCGAGTTCCTTGATGACGCTGCGCCACAAGCGTGGCCGCGAACCCACCCATCGTATCCGGACGCCCATTGCGTTGAGATTCTCGCGCCGGCGCCGCACCACATCGCGGTTAAATCCCATCAGGAAGCGGACTTCCTCGGCGGAACGCTTCCAGTTCTCGGTGGAAAACGCGTATAGGCTGAGCCACTTGATTCCCAGCTCGATGGCGCCACAAGCGATGTCGATCACCACCGCCTCGCCCATCTTGTGACCCTCGGTGCGAGGAAGTCCGCGTTGGGTGGCCCAGCGGCCATTGCCGTCCATGACGATGGCGACATGAGTCGGCAGCTGGTCGGCCGGAATTCGCGGGGCGGCCGCCTTCGACGTGTGCTGCGGGGGCCGGCGCGGGCCACCGTCGGCGGACGGCGGTAGCTCGGGGAAGACGACCGGCCACGTCGACTTGTCGGGAAAGGTGGGGTAATCGTCGGGTGCCGGGTCCAGCTGCGGGTAGCCGGTCGCCTTCCAGAGCTCAGCCTCTCGCCTGGAGCCGCGCACCCGGTTCATCACCATGGGCCACATCCTGCCTGACCAGCGATACCCGACGGTCGGCGAGGCTGCGATCAACCCGATACGTCCGCTCCACCAGTGGCAACGTCCGCAGCTGCCGCTCCAGATGCCATTGCAGGTGGGCGGCCACCAATCCGCTGACGTGGCTGCGGTGGGATTGCGGTGCGGCCTGCGCGGCCTCCCAGTCGCCGTCGCGCAGCGCGGACATCAGATCCAGCACACCCGGCGGCGGCGTGGTGGAACCGGCTGGGCGGCAGTGCGCGCAGACGCTGCCGCCGGCGGCGATGTGAAACGCTCGGTGCGGACCGGGAGTGGCGCAGCGGGCACACTCGGTCAGTGCCGGTGCCCATCCGGCGATGCCCATGGCGCGCAGCAGATAGGCGTCCAGCACCAGCTCGCGGGGCGGTCGCCCGTCGGCCACCGCCCGCAGGGCGCCCACGGTGAGCCGGTGCAGCGCGGGGGCCGGTGCCCGCTCCTCACCGGCGAGGCGTTCTGCGGTCTCGAGCATCGCGCACGCGCAGGTGTACCGGCCGTAGTCACTGACGATGTCGGTGGCGAACGCGTCGACCGAGACGACCTGAGTGACGATGTCCAGGTTGCGGCCCGGGTACAGCTGCACGTCGATATGCGCGAACGGCTCCAACCGTGCGCCGAACTTGCTGCGGGTGCGGCGCACACCCTTGGCCACCGCTCGGACCAGCCCGTGATCGCGGGTAAGCAGGGTGACGATCCGGTCGGCTTCGCCGAGCTTGTGCTGGCGCAGCACCACCGCCCGATCCCGGTACAGCCGCATCACACCAGTTTGGCACTGCGCTGCGACATCACCGAGATGCGCGCCGATACTCTCGACATCGATGACGCGCCCTTCTGCATCCACCAATTCGCTCTTCCCCACCCTGACCGATCAGCTCTACCAGCTGGCCAACGGCGAGGTGACCTCCGACCAGCTGGTCCGCCGTTCGCTGCACGCCATCGACGTCAGCCAGTCCACGCTGAACGCCTTCCGTGTGGTGCTCACCGAGTCGGCGCTGGCCGACGCCGTCGAAGCCGACCGGCGACGGGCCGCCGGCGACCAAGCGCCGCTGCTGGGCATCCCGATCGCGTTCAAAGACGATGTCGATATCGCCGGATTACCAACGACGTTCGGCACCTCAGGGTACGTACCGGCCGCCAAAGCTGACGCCGAGGTTGTTCGGCGGCTGAAGGCGGCGGGCGCGGTGATCGTCGGCAAGACCAACACCTGCGAGCTCGGCCAATGGCCGTTCACCAGCGGACCCGGGTTCGGGCACACCCGCAACCCGTGGTCGCGCAAGCACACGCCGGGCGGATCCTCGGGCGGCAGCGCGGCCGCGGTGGCCGCGGGCTTGGTCACCGCCGCGATCGGCTCCGACGGGGCCGGCAGTGTTCGCATCCCCGCGGCGTGGACGCACCTGGTGGGCATCAAGCCGCAACGCGGGCGCATCTCCACCTGGCCGTTGCCGGAGGCGTTCAACGGCATCACCGTCAACGGCGTGCTGGCCCGTACGGTGGCCGACGCGGCGTTGGTGCTCGATGCCGCAGCCGGCAACGTCGAGGGCGATCTGCACAAACCACCGCCGCTGACGGCCTCCGACTACGTCGGCACCGCCCCCGGCCCGTTGCGGATCGCGCTGTCCACCCGGTTCCCGTTCACCGGATTCCGGCCGCAGCTGCACCCGGAGATCCGGGCCGCGCTGTACACCGTGGCCGAACAGCTCGAGCTGCTGGGCCACACCGTGGTGCCGGGCAACCCGGATTACGGGCTGCGGCTGTCGTGGAACTTTCTGTGCCGGTCCACCGCGGGTCTGCTGGCCTGGACGGAGCGGCTCGGTGACGGCGTCACGCTGGATCCCCGCACGGTGGCCAATATGCGCATGGGCATGCTGCTGTCGCAGTCGGCGCTGCGCACCGCGCGATCCAGCGAAGCCCGCGACCAGCAGCGGGTGGGCTCGATCTTCGGCGTAGTCGACGTGGTGCTGGCGCCAACGACCGCGCAGCCACCGCCATTGCTGCACACCTTCGACCGGTTGGGAGGATTGGCCACCGACCGCCTCACGATCACGTCGTGCCCGGTGACGTGGCCGTGGAATCTGCTGGGCTGGCCGTCGATCAACGTTCCGGCGGGATTCACTTCCGAGGGCCTGCCGATCGGTGTGCAGCTGATGGGTCCGGCGAACAGCGAGGACATACTGGTGTCGCTGGCCGCCGAACTGGAGGCCGTCTGCGGCTGGGCGGCTAAGCAGCCGGACGTGTGGTGGAACACCGGGACTGACACCCCGCCGGTATCCAGCGGGCCGCGGCCCATGCGATGACGGCCAGCACCTGCGAGCTCAAAAGCCCAGTCGGCCAAGCTGTTTGGGGTCGCGCTGCCAGTTCTTGGCGACCTTGACGTGCAGGTCGAGGTAGACCTTAGTGCCCAGCAGCTTTTCGATCTGGCTGCGTGCGGCGGTCCCCACCTCGCGTAGCCGGGCGCCGCCCTTGCCGATGACGATGCCCTTCTGGCTTGGCCGTTCGACGTAGATGACGGCGTGCACATCGATCAGATCGTCCCGCCCCTCCCGCGGGCGGACCTCGTCGATCACCACCGCCAACGAATGCGGCAACTCGTCGCGCACTCCCTCCAGGGCGGCTTCGCGGATGAACTCGGCCATCAGAACCTCTTCGGGTTCGTCGGTCAGCTCACCGTCGGGGTAGTACGCCGGGCCGGGCGGCAGCGCGGCGGCCAGCACGTCGATCAGCACATCGATCTGCTCACCGGTGACCGCCGACACCGGGACAACCTCGGTGGTTTCGTATCCATCGGTGTCCCTGGTGAGCTCGCTTACCGCGACGAGTTGCGCGGCCACCCGCTCCCTGGGCACCTTGTCGATCTTGGTGACGACGACAACGAGTGTCGTCTTGGGCGCGATCGCACGGATCTGGCCGACGATCCATCGGTCCCCGGGACCGATCGTCTCGTCGGCGGGAATGCACAACCCGATGACGTCGACCTGCGCATAGGTGTCGCGGACCAGGTCGTTGAGCCGCTTGCCCAAAAGTGTGCGCGGCCGGTGCAGGCCCGGGGTGTCGACCAGGACGATCTGGAAGTTCTCCCGGTGCACGATCCCGCGAATGGTGTGCCGGGTGGTCTGCGGGCGGGTCGACGTGATCGCAACTTTGGAACCGACCAGCGCGTTGGTCAGCGTCGACTTGCCGGTGTTCGGCCGGCCGACGAAACACACGAAGCCCGAATGGAATTCGATCACAGCACCATGCCGTCGCGGTCGGTGACGATAACCACCGCCGTGGACGACAGTTCTCGGACGGCGGCGATACCGGTGTCGTCGGCGGACCCGGCCACCAATACGGCGGCCTCCAGCCTGGTCGCCCCGCTGGACACCGCCACTGCCACCGCCGCCTGCAGTGCAGTCAGCTTAAGCGTCGACAACCTCACCGGCGCAGCGGCATACGTACGGCCGTCGCCGTCGCCCACCGCCGCGCCGCTGCCGGCTTCCGCGCGGGCCATGGCCGCGCGCGCCAGCGTCACCAGCTTGGCGTCCTCAGCGTCGAGCGACTCAGCCATCGCGATCAGGCTCCTGACCGTGCTGGCCGTTGGACTCAACCGGGCTCAACAAGACGGTGCCGATTCGTACTCGCCCGCGATGATCCGAGCCGCCCTCGGCATGCAGCCGCAGACCATGCGATATCACCTCGGCGCCGGGCAGCGGGACCCGGCCCAGTTCCAGCGCCAACAAACCGCCCACGGTGTCGACGTCGAGATCGTCGTCGAATTCCACGCCATAGAGCTCGCCGACATCTTCGATCGGCAGCCGTGCCGATACCCGATACCGGTTGCCGCCCAGGTCCTCTATCGGCGCGGTCTCGGCTTGGTCGTACTCGTCGGCGATTTCACCGACGATTTCCTCCAGCACGTCCTCGATGGTCACCAGCCCGGCTATCGCTCCGTACTCGTCGACCAGCAACACCATGTGGTTGCGGTCACGCTGCATTTCACGCAGCAGCGCATCTAACGGTTTGGAATCCGGCACGAACACCGCAGGGCGCATCACCTGCGCCACGGTAGTGTCCCGGCCGCCGTTGGTCGAGTAGTACGTCTGCTGCACAAGGTCTTTCAGATACACAACCCCGACGATGTCGTCGACGTTCTCTCCGATCACCGGAATGCGGGAATGCCCGCTGCGTACCGCCAGGGATGTCGCTTGACCGGCCGACTTGTCGCTTTCGATCCAGATCATTTCGGTGCGCGGCACCATCACTTCGCGGGCCGGCGTGTCACCGAGCTCGAACACCGACTGGATCATCCGGCGCTCGTCGGCGGCGACCACTCCGCGCTGCTGTGCCAGGTCGACGACTTCGCGCAGCTCGATCTCGGATGCGAACGGGCCGTTGCGAAATCCACGAC
Source organism: Mycobacterium sp. (assembly GCA_035625875.1). Classification (GTDB taxonomy): domain Bacteria; phylum Actinomycetota; class Actinomycetes; order Mycobacteriales; family Mycobacteriaceae; genus Mycobacterium. The sequence goes on from DASPOT010000256.1 coordinate 23,054, forward strand.
CCGGGGTCAGCGCGTTGCCCAATACCACCAGCAGCCGGCTGATCGGCATCAGCAGCCACGAAATCGCCTGCAACGGAAAGGCCGCCACCAACGCGATGGAATACGCGTGCTGGCGCCCGAGGGTGCGCGGACCGACACCGATGACGATGAAGCTGGTCACCACCATGATGGCTGCGGCGGCGAACAACCCCCAATCCACGCCGAGGTTGCCGTAGAGGAACACCACCAGCAGTGCGGTCGCGGTGATCTCGCAGATGGTCCGCAGCAGCACCACCAGGTTGATGTAGCTCGGCCGCTCGGCCATCACTTTGGCCAGCCGCATCGCGCCGGGCCGCTCGTCACGTACCAGTTCGTGCACCCGGGCCACCGACACGGTGCTGATCGCGGCATCGATCGCGGCGAACAGCCCGCCCACACCGATCAATACGATCGTGCCGAGCAGCGGAGCCAATCCGGTCAATTGTCGAAATACCTTGACTTGTCCAGCAACCGGCGATCCTTCTCGGTCTGCCGGTCCTGCTCATAGGCCTCGACCTGATCGGCGACCCACTCCTCGAGCAGCCGGTTTTGCAAGCCGAACATCTCTTTTTCTTCGTCCGGCTCGGCGTGGTCGTAGCCGAGCAGATGGAGCACACCGTGGATAGTCAGCAGGGCCAACTCCTGGCCGAGGCTGTGACCCGCGGCGGCAGCCTGCTCGGCGGCGAATTCCGGGCACAGCACAACATCGCCCAGCATGGACGGCCCCGGCTCCGGGGCATCGGGGCGACCGCCCGGCTCGAGCTCGTCCATCGGGAAGCTCATCACATCGGTTGGTCCGGGCAGGTCCATCCAGCGCATGTGCAGGTCGGCCATGGCCGCGGTGTCCAGTAGCAGCAGCGAGAGCTCGGCGGCCGGGTTGACGCCCATCTTGGCGAGGACGAACCGCGCGACGCTGATCAGCTCCGTTTCGGAGACGTCGAGGCCGGATTCATTGGACACCTCGATGCTCACCAGCTGGCCTGCCTTTCGCGCCTCAAATCGCCGTCACCGGCGATGGCGGAGGCCCGCCGCCCGCCGCGCGGCCCGGTTCATCGTCAGGCCGGGCTCTTCGTACTTGGCGTAGGCGTCGACGATCTCCGAGACCAGCCGATGGCGTACCACGTCCACGCTGGTCAGCTCCGCGATGTGGATATCGTCGACGCTCTCCAGGATGTCGACCGCGGCCCGCAGACCAGAGCGGGCGCCGCCGGGCAGATCGATCTGGGTGAGATCGCCGGTGACGACGACTTTGGACCCGAATCCCAGCCGGGTGAGGAACATCTTCATCTGCTCGGCGGTGGTGTTCTGGGCCTCGTCGAGGACGATGAACGCGTCGTTGAGGGTGTTGTGCGTAAGCAGGAAATCCTCGGTGACATACAGCGAGTCCGCGGCCGCGACCTGGATGCACACCGCCTCCTCGGTGCCCACGGACTCGATACGGTCGATGAAACGCATCGGCCGACCGCCGCCGGTCGCGTCGTACCTCGCAGCCTTGCGGGCGAGCCGGAACGGGATAACGCCCTTGGGCAGGCGGATGTCGAGGATGTGTGCGTCTGACCGGTGGTGTACATCTCGACCGCGGACCAACCCCGGTTTGCGCCCCGCTGCCCTCCTGGTGCGCTGGTAGACGACACCGCCGAGCGACTGGACCAGGAACATCACGTCATCGCGCAGCCGATCGGAGGCCGTCGTGAAGTGGATGCGGCACGTGCGCCCCTGCTGAGTTACCGGACCACCGTCGGAGTCGAGGAGACCCTGAAGAACCGCCAGCCGCACATCGGACGAATTGAAGAGGTAGTCCTCGGGGATGAACTTGGTATCCGACCCCGTACCCGCGAGACCCAGTCGACGCATGGCGCCTGTGACCGGGTTCTCGATCGTGATGACCTCACCCGGCCGAGTAACCCGGTTCAGCACGTAGTCGACATCGGACTTCCGCCGCACTTGGATTCCAGGAATGAGATAGCCCAGGGATTCCGCCAGCTCGGGATCGTTCGTCGCGTAACTGGGCGTTGTCGTACATCTCAGACACCCGTCGCCCAGGAGCAGGCCGAGAGCGTACGGATCCAGCGGCACCGGCCGTGACTCGAAACTCACTGGCGCACTCAACAGCGGTAACTCGTAGCGGTGGTAGTGCGCCGCGCGAAGGTTGCCGATCAGCTCCTTGGTCTGAAGCACACGCGGCGGCTTCCCAGAACTTCGGTCCTTGCGAGTGTATACCGACCAGAGGTGGTCACCGGACGCGAGCGTCGACGAACCGTCCTGTGCGTGGACCCGATAAATCTCCTTGAAGCCTTGCGGATAGACACCCAGAACTTCCGTCGGATGCCCATCCGAACCGATCACGAAATCCCCGACCTGAAGTTCACCGATCGGCCGGAAACCGTGGGGCGTCAACACTTTGGTGAACACTGGTTGCGCCCGCCCACGCATGTACCCCAGCGGTGCCACCTCGATGACCCCGGCGGCCATCAGCTTCGGAATCAACTCGGGGTCCATCATGTCGTAGAGCGCGTCGTAGAGTGGGCGCAGGTACGGGTCGATCTTCTCGCTCAGTGTGCCCGGCAAAAAGCCAAGGCGCTCACCGGCTTCCACCGCGGGCCGGGTGAGGATGATGCGGGTGAACTGCTTGGTCTGCAGCGCGTTGACCGCCTTGGCCATCGCCAGATACGTCTTGCCGGTGCCGGCGGGCCCGATCCCGAAGACGATGGTGTTGGCGTCGATCGCGTCGACATAGCGCTTCTGGTTGAGCGTCTTAGGCCGGATTGTCTTGCCGCGGCGCGACAGGATGTCGAGGGTGAGCACCTCGGCCGGCGATTCATTACCGGTACCAACAAGCATCGCGACGCTGTGGCGCACCACCTCGGGCGTCAACGGCTGGCCGCTCGCCACGATCGCGACTAGTTCGGAGATCACCCGCTCGGCGAGCGCCACATCGGCCGGCTCACCCGAGAGGGTGACGGCGTTGCCGCGCACATGCAAATCGGCGGCCAGGGTGCGTTCGAGAACACGCAGATTCTCGTCGGCGGAACCCAGCAGGCCCACGACGAGGTCGGGCGGAACTTCGGTGCTGCTGCGAACCTGAGAAGAGGACGATGACGAGTCAGCAGCGTTGGTCTCGCGGGGCGTCACGTGGTTTCTGATGCCTGCTTTCTACGGTTTGTCAGCGGGTTGCCTGGTGCCTCAGTCTACCGCCGGGCCGCCAGGTTGGTCAGCGTCGTAGCAACGTGTTCGCCGGCAGGTCCTCGTCGAGCACCTTGCGGGCCTGGGCAACGCCGGTGATAGGCAGCAGTTTCTCGTCGAGTAATCCGACCTGTGCCAGCAGCGAGGCCTGATCCCAGTAGATCCGCTCGTAGGCGATCTTGTCCGCTTCGAATCCCATAACCACCACCACCGGCAGTGTCACCGCACGCCCGGTGGGCGCCACGTTCGGCAGGAAGGCGGGTATCGAGATGTCGTGGGTGAACGACATGATCATCTCATCGACGACGCGGTCTGCCCGACGATGCGGCAGACCGGGATGAAGGTGGTGTCGTCGGGCCAGTGCCCGATGAAGTACTTCTCGTAGAAATTCGTCAGCGCATCGGCGCCCACCCCGCGCATCATCGTGGGCACATGGGTGACGAACGCCTCGGCGGTCATCGTCGCCATCGTCGCGGCTACATCCTTGGCCACGAACTCGTCGGCGACATGCTCGTCGAAGAGCGCGCTCAGATCGTAGGCAATCTCGCTCATACGGCACGTTCCTTTCGCGCCAGACTTCGAGGGTCGCATGCCGGCAGCTCTTCCCGGGCGAGAATTACCAGGTCAGCGCACGCGATCTGGTTAGCGCGCTATTGACTCGCGGGACCTAGGCCACGTCTGTCACACAGGTCACTGCGTGGCTCCGGTAGGCCTTGTGCCCGCCTCACAGCGACCAACCCCTCGATGTCACACCGGCATACGACGGACTGGCGATGAACAATCGCGACAGCTCCGGGAAACGAGCGCGAACTTCCTGAGACGCTGGGGAATCCCGAGCCGGATTGCCAAGACCGGCACACGCTGGCCGGCAATCATCAGAGGTGAATTGTCACCCGCCGTTTGACCGGTCGTTTCCGGGTCGCCGAGATCGACACGAGTGCGAAAAAACGGCGAAAAAGTTGCGCTACTGTCGATCTCGATGCGGCCTGGGTAGGGCTCACCCGCTCGGAGGTTCGTCCCAGCGCGGTGTCAGCACACCCAACGCACCCAACGCGACCGCGGCCGCTGTCGACGTCCGCAGCACGGTCGGGCCCAGGCGCACCGCGACAGCACCCGCGTCGGTCAACGCGGCGATCTCGTCGGGGGCGATACCACCCTCGGGGCCAACCACAAGCACCAGCGAGCTCGCTTGCGCCAAAGCGAGATCCGCAAGCCGATCGGTCCCCGACTCGTGCAAGGCCAGCACCGCCGTCCCGGAGGCAACCTCGTCGCGTACCCGCTGGGTCAGCGCCCCGGTGGACAGCACACCGGCGACCGACGGGATGTGCGCCCGGCGGGATTGTCGGGCCGCCGCGCGGACCACCGCACGCCACCGACGCAGACCCTTGTCGACGCGGGCGCCGTCCCAGCGGGACACACAACGCGCCGCCTGCCAAGCCACGAACGCGTCGGCACCGGCCTCGGTGGCCAGTTCGATCGCCAGTTCGGAACGCTCCGACTTGGGCAGCGCCTGCACCACCGTCACCGGCGGCTGCCCGGGCGCCACACTCCAGCGACTCAGCACCCGGGCACGCAGCCCGTCGCGCCCGGCTTGCTCCACCACGCAGCGGGCCAGCACACCGGCGCCGTCGCCGAGCAACAGTTGCTCGCCGGCACGGATCCGCCGCACGGTGGCGACGTGGAAGCCTTCGTCGCCGCCGACGACGGCCAGCGCACCGGTTTCGGGCAGCGCGTCAACGTAGAACAGCGGCGCCACCATGGCGGCCCGAGAACTAGCGTCCCGTGAAGGTCTCGCGCAGCCGGCTGAACAGTCCGCTGCTGGCGCCGTGCGTCGACCGGACCTCGGCTACGTCGCGGCTGCGGCGGCTCTTCAGCTCGCGCAGCAGTTCGGTGTCGCGGTGGTCGAGTCGCTCGGGCACAACGACCTCGACGTGGATGTGCAGGTCGCCGCGCACGCCGGACCGCAGATGTGGCATTCCGTGCCCACGCAGCGTGATGGTCGAACCCGGCTGCGTCCCAGGCGGAATGGTGATCTCGGTCAGGCCGTCGAGAATCGCGTCCAGTGTGACGGTGGTGCCCAGCGCGGCGTCGACCATCGGCAGCGAGATCGTGCAGTGCAGGTCATCGCCATCGCGGACAAACACGTCATGGGCCTGCTCGTGAACCTCGACGTACAGGTCACCCGCGGGCCCTCCCCCGGGCCCCACCTCGCCTTGGGCCGCCAGCCGGACCCGCATCCCGTCGCCAACACCGGCGGGAATCTTCACGCTGATCTCCCGACGGGCTCGCATACGGCCGTCGCCACCGCACTGGTAGCACGGGTCGAGGATCACCTCACCGACACCGCGACAGGTCGGGCATGGCCGTGACGTCATCACCTGACCCAGCAGTGAGCGCTGCACGGTTTGCACCTCGCCGCTACCACCGCAGGTGTCACAGCGCACCGGTGACGAGCTGCCGTTGGTGCCCCGGCCCTGACACCGGTCGCATAGCACCGCGGTGTCGACGGTGACCTGCTTGGTGACCCCGGTTGCGCATTCCTCGAGGTCCAGCCGCATCCGCAGGAGCGCGTCCGAACCCGGCCGCACCCGCCCGGTGGGACCACGTGACGCCGTAGCACCACCGAAGCCGCCAAGACCGCCGCCGAAGAAGGCCTCGAACACGTCGCCGAGCCCGCCGAAACCGGGGAATCCGTTGGCTGACGCGGCTGCGCTCTGCAGCGGGTCCCCGCCCATATCAACGATGCGACGTTTCTCCGGGTCGGACAGCACCTCGTAGGCGACGCTGATTTCCTTGAATTTCGCCTGGGCGGCCTCATCGGGGTTGACGTCGGGATGCAACTCGCGCGCCAGTTTGCGATAGGCGCGTTTGATCTCCGCATCGCTGGCGCTTCGGCTCACGCCGAGCAGACCGTAGTAGTCGCGTGCCACGCCTCACCTTTCTTATGCCGCATTACGTCTTATGCCGCATTACGCGGCTATCCCAAATCCTGCAGCGAGTGCGCGATCATCGAGCACCCAGCACTTCACCGATGTACATAGCAACCGCAGCGACGCTAGCGATAGTTCCCGGATAGTCCATTCGGGTGGGCCCCAGCACACCCATACCGCCGTAAACAGTATCCGTGGTGCCGTACGCGGTGGACACCATCGACGTGCCCGCCATCTGCTCGGCCTGCGTCTCGTGGCCGATGCGCACGGTCACCTTGCCGGCTTCCTGCTGAGCAGCCAGCAGCCGCAGCACCACGACCTGCTCCTCCAGTGCTTCCAGAATGGATCGCAGCGAGCCGCCGAAGTCGGCGGCATTGCGGGTCAGGTTGGCGGTGCCGCCCAGCAGCAGCCGCTCCTCGTTGTGCTCCACCAGCGACTCCAGCAACACCGCCGCCGCGCGGCCGACGGCCTCGCCCAGCCTGTCGCTGCCGTGGAGCTGTCCGGCCAGTTCGGCAACCGCCACCGACGCCGCCGGGAGCTTCTTGCCTTCCAGCGCCTGACCGAGCAGCTCGCGCAGCTGGGAGAGCTGGTGATCCTCGATGACATCGCCGAGTTCGACGATGCGCTGGTCCACCCGACCGGCGTCGGTGATGACGATCATCAGCAGACGGGCTGGTGTCAGTGCGATCACTTCCACGTGGCGAACCGTCGACTTCGACAGCGTCGGGTACTGCACAACGGCTACCTGGCGGGTGAGCTGGGCCAGCAGCCGCACCGCCCTGCGCAGCACGTCGTCGAGGTCGACCCCGGACTCCAGGAAGCTCTGGATGGCGCGCCGCTCGGCCGCCGACAGCGGCTTGACGGCCTCGAGCCGGTCGACGAATTCGCGGTAGCCCTTCTCGGTGGGCACCCGCCCGGAACTGGTGTGCGGTTGAGTGATGTAGCCCTCGGCCTCCAGCACAGCCATGTCGTTGCGAACGGTGGCGCTGGAGACGCCGAGGTTATGACGGTCCACCAGCGCCTTCGAGCCGATCGGTTCCTTGGTGGCGACGAAGTCGGCGACGATGGCGCGCAGCACTTCAAAGCGACGGTCGTCGGCGCTTCCCATCGACATCCACCTCCCTGACCGCGTCCATTTTACGGGTATCAGCAGCGGACTTACCGTCATCAGCAACCGCCCGGCCGCGCTCAGCAGGGACCGGGGTTTTGCTGGCCCGGCTCTCCCCCAAGCGGCGGTACCCCTCCTCACGCCGCTGCGCGGCGCGCATCGTCGCCGCGCTCGAGCTGATGGCCCGGCTCCTCCTCACGCCGCTGCGCGGCGCGCATCGTCGCCGCGCTCGAGGTGATGGCCCGGCTCCTCCTCACGCCGCTGCGCGGCGCGCATCGTCGCCGCGCTAGCCTTTTCCCCATGCTCACGTCGGGCGACGCACTGGGGACGATCCACGAATGATCTTCAAGGGCGTGCGGGAAGGCAGGCCATACCCCGACCATGGCCTGTCCTACCGGGACTGGTCTCAGATACCGCCACGGCAGATCCGGCTCGACGAACTGGTCACCACGACGACGGTGCTGGCGCTGGACCGACTGCTGTCTGAGGACTCGACGTTCTACGGCGACCTGTTCCCGCACGCCGTGAAGTGGAAGGGCGTCATCTATCTCGAGGACGGCCTGCACCGGGCGGTGCGCGCGGCGCTGCGCAACCGCACCGTGCTGCACGCGCGGGTGTTCGACATGGACGGGCCGCTGCGCCAACAGGCGTAGGTTGCTTCCCCGCCCAGTCGGGCGGTCACATTCGCGCGGCCCCGGGTGTCGAGGTAATAAAGACCACTTTCCCAGGAGGAACGCCATGCCACGGCTTACCGGAGTCTCCGACCGCGACGCCGGACTGGGCGCGAAGATCGCCTTTTTCTTCACCCGGCGCCGGTTCAAGCACATGACCGGACTGGAAACCGCGACGATGCTCGAACCGTTGCGGATGTATGCGCATATCCCCAAGTTGCTCAACGCCTACGGGCGGCTGGAACTGGCGGAGTCGAAACTGGACATCCTCAGTCCACGGCACCGAGCACTCGCCGAACTGAAGGCGGCCACGACGGTGCGCTGCGAGTACTGCATCGACCTCGGTTCACAGATCGCGCGCGGGTGGGGAATAACCGACGAGGAATTGCTCGCGTTCCCCGACTATCAGAATGCCCCGTGCTTCTCCGATGTCGACAAGCTGATTCTGGAGTACGCCACGGCGATCAGCCGCACGCCATTGCAGGTGAGCGATGAGCTTTTCGACGCCTTGCGCGCGCATTTCGACACCGCTCAACTCGTCGGGCTCACCCACATCATCACGCTGGGCAATCTGCGTGCCCGGTTCAACGTCGCGCTCGACATCGGTTCGTCGGGCTTTTCCGAGGGCAGGGTGTGCGCGCTGCCCGAAACCAGCCGACCAGGCACGTGACCGCGGATGCGGCGCTGACCGCGCGTTTCGAGGCGGCCCGCCCACAGCTCAGCGCGATCGCCTACCGCATGCTGGGCTGCATCGACGACGCCGAGGACGCCGTGCAGGAAGCCTGGCTGCGGCTGACCCGCGACGGCGCTGAGAACGTCGCGAATCTCGACGCCTGGCTGACCACTGTCGTGGCACGGATCTGTCTGAACACGTTGCGCGCCCGCCGCGCCCGGCGCCGTGAGGAACTCGTCGCGCAGGTGCCGGACCCCGTGGTGGATCCTGTCGGCGAGTTCGACCCCGAACACCGGGCAATGCTGGCGGATGCCGTCGGGCTGGCCTTATTCGTGGTGCTGGACACGTTGTCGCCGGCGGAGCGGCTGGCGTTCGTGCTGCACGACGTTTTCGCGGTTCCGTTCGACCAGATCGCCCCGATCGTCGAGCGGTCACCGGAGGCGACGCGCAAGCTGGCCAGCCGCGCCCGCCGCCGCATCCACGATGCGGATGCGGTTCCCGACGCCGACATCAGGGCCCAGCGCGAGGTCGTCGATGCCTTCTTCGCGGCCGGCCGCGCTGGCGACTTCGAGGGGCTGGTGTCGGTGCTGCACCCGGATGTGTTGTTGCGCGGCGACTTCGGCCCCGGCGCGGTCCGCTCGGAGCGGGGCGCGCACGCGGTGGCTAATCTTGCGACGGCTTACGCGGCGCCGGAGCGGGAGGTAATCGCCGCTACCGTAAACGGCGCCGCGGGTGCGGTCATCTTTGTCGCCGCTCGGGCAACCGCGATCATGGGGTTCGTTGTGCGCGACGGGCGGATCGCCGCGATCGACGTGCTGGCCGACCCGGCGCGCATCGCGCGAATCGACCTGAACGCGGTAACCGGCAAGCCCGCCCGATGATCGCCGGTGGATAAAGTGGCGGTCAGTGCGCCGTGGCCGCCTGCACCAGCGCCATCGCGGAGTCTTGCGACAGCACCCAGCCGCCTTGATTGATGAACGTCAGGTTCTTCGTGACCGGCGCCGGGAGCTTCGGACCCGAGATGGCCACGTCGGCGCTGGCCGCATTTGGACCGGCCGGCTGGATATTCGTCACGTTGAACGACAACGGGAGGTCCCCGTCGCGGGCCGCCTTTCTCAGCTCGTGGTCGACTCCATGACCCTCGCCCGGACTGATGCCGCCTTGCACCAGAACGTTCTTTTTCGTGTACGACACACCAGGATCGGCAAGGTTGGTGAGGATATCTGTCAACTCGTCAGCGGTCGGCAGGTTTGGCGCCGGCGGGTCCAGCGGAAGCGGCACGCCGAGCACGACGGGCTGCACCTGGAATGCGGCCGGGTTAGTGGACGTCATGCCGGCAGCAACGGTTGTCACGCTGGCGGCTGCAGCTCCGATTGCGGCCACCGCTGCCACACTGGTGGCCAGCAATTTCACGGTCATGTCTGTCCCTTCGATTCGGACGTAAACGTCCGTGTTCGTGTTGCCATTGTTTACACCGATACCCGTGTGTCGTGTGTCTCACCGGTTGTGTTACATAGCCAGTAGCGAGCTGCGCTGGCTGGGGCTCATCTCGGCACGGGTCGAGTCGTCAATTGACAGCCGCTAGCGCGCGTCCATGACCTCGCGCAGACTCTTCGGCCGCATGTCGGTCCGGCTCTATTCGACGTACTCCAGACAAACGGCGCGGCTCGCTTCGCCGTATACCACCCGCCAGCCGGCCGGAATGTCGATGAAGGCCGGCCACAAGCTGTGCTGGTCTTCGTCGTTGACCAGCACGAAAAAAGTGCCATTGTCGTCATCGAAGGGATTGATGGTCATCGCTTCTCCTCATCAAGTCGTTCGAAAGATCGGTAGCGGACCCTCGGGTCGGGATGTCGGCGCCCAGCACCCGATCCGAGAGCAGCCCCAGGCAGCTCAGGTTGGGAAATCCGGGCCCCTGGTTGAGCCCGGCCAGGTTCGGCAGGAACAGCTTGGGTGTGACGTCGGTGACGGCGAGGTCGTAGCCGATCGCTTCCTGCAAGCGGTCCGCGGTCAGCGGCCCGCCCAGGCCCAGCTCGAGCAGGTCGTGCGCGTCCTGGCTGAACAGCGAGATGAACCACATCGGATCGGCGCCGGAGCCGTCGATGACCAGGTCGAAACCGTGCACGGTTTCGAGGTTTTCGCTGCCCCGGTCGGTGCTGAGCGTCAACCGGATCTGGCCATCGCGGCCCACCGCGTGGGCGACCCGGCCGCGCAGGTGATGGATGCGGTCATCGACCAGCAATGCGTCCTGCACACTCGCCGAGAACACCCCGCGGTCGGTGCGGGCGATCGCATCACGACGTTCGTCCAGCGTCAGCGCGGCCCAGCCGGTGGGGTCGGAGAACAGCGCGTTCTCGAAAAAGCTCTCGCCGCGGGTGAACAGCGTCACCTGCGGCGAGATGACGGTGATGGTCGAAACCCGGTGGCGGAACAGCTCGTCGAGCATCGACGCGGCGGTCTCGCCGCCACCGATCACCGCCACCCGTTCGGCGTTGATCCGGTCGTGTCCGGCGGCCCGGTCCCAGAACTGTGCGATCGAAAGCACCCGCGGATTGCCCGGCAGCAGCGATCTTTCGGCCTGCCCCGGCCCAGTGATCATCAGGGCGTCAGCGTGCACGGTGGTCTCGTGGGTGTGCAGCGCCCACCGGTCCCCGGCGACGGCCAGCCCGCCGACAACGCCGTGGATCACTTTCAGGCCGACCCGGTCGGCGACCCAGCGCAGGTACTGCCCCCATCGGCGATGGGTGGGCGCCGGGCGGCCACGGTCGATCCATTCGGCGAACTGAGCGGTGGATATCAGAAAGGACTGCCAGCTGTACGGGATCATCCGCTCGTCGAGTTCGGCGTTGCGCCGCGGCGCCAGCGATGACCGGTACGGGAAGCCCACATCTTTTTCCGGGCTGGTTCCCAGCCGGTGCTCTCCGTCGGTCCAGCCGCCGCTGGCTTGCCAGTTGGCGGCGACTCCGATTCGTTCGACGGCGATCACGTCCGGGGTATCGACACCCATCTCGCGCAGAACGGATGCCTTGGCGGCGACGGCCACCGCCTTGGCTCCGGCACCCAGCACCACAAGTGTCTGCTCGCTTCTGCTCACAGCGCCTCCCCCAGTGTCGTGACCGCGTCGCACCACAGCGTGGCCAGTTCGGTGGCCTCTTCTTGAGTGGTCAGCAGTTCGCTCCAGCGCCAGCTGGTCAACAGCTGCGGGCCGGCGGCGGTAGGTTGCACCACTAGCACGACATCGAAGGTATAGCGCAGTGGCAGTTCCCGAGGTCGAGCCGTCCAACGTAGTTGAACTCCACCTGCGGGTGCGGAGCGGCGACCAAGTCGGGGTCGCAGCGCTGGTAGCGCAGCAGCCCGTAGTCCAGTCCATTGTTAGGCACCGCGGCGATGCCGTCGGCCACCGCGCGCAGCAGATCGCGGGCGGCAACCGGGTCGCGGCGTGCAGTGTCGATGTCGATCGCCCGTTCGGGGTGACCCAGCCGGACCGGGAAGACATTCGTGAACCATCCCACGGTGGCCGACGTATCTAGTCCGCCGGCGCCATCACCGACGAGGCCGTCTTCGCGCCCGTGGCCCTCCAGCGCTACCAGCACACCGTCGCCGACCGGATCACCGCGGCGGATCCGCCACGACGTCAGCGTCATGGTCAGCGCGGTCAACAGGAACCCCCGCACACCGGTGCCCGCACCGGCCGAGGCAACCTTCTCCAGCATCCGCTGCATGTCAGCGACCTCGCTGAGCGCCGTTGTCAGCCGCAACGACGCCCAGGTATCGCGGCGCGGATCGGGCATCCGAGACCCCAACGCGGGGTCGGACCCACTCAACCTGCGCAAGCCAGTAGTCGCGTTGCGTATCGCCTTCCGGGCTGCGGCTGCGCTGCTCCAGCAACCGCGACCACTGCCGGTAGGTGGTGTATTCCCCTGTCAGAGCAGGCTTTTCACCTTTTTCTAGCTGATCCCAGGCAGCAGCAAGACCAGCCATTAGCACGAACCAGGACATCACGTCGGTGACCAGGCGGTGCATGACGAGCAGCAGGCAACCGCCGTCGGGGTCGTCGCACCACAGCGCTTGGACCATCGCGCCGGCGAACGGATCAATGCGATCCAGCACCGCGCTGGCGTGCGTGGCCAGTTTGTCATCGACCGGCCCGAGCACTCGGGTGAGAGCCCACCCAGGTCGAAGAACGAGTCGTCGACGCCCACCCGGTCGTGGCCGAGCAGCTGAGAAAACACCGCGGCGATCCGGCATTCGCTCACGGTTGCCAGTTCGCGGTACTCGGCCAAGCCGCGATCTGTGGCTGCGGCAGGGCATCGTGGTCGATCTTGCCGTGCGTGGTGATCGGAATCTGATCGAGGACAACGTAAGCAGCCGGCATCATGTAATCCGGCAGCGCCGCGGCCACCCGGGCGCGAATACGCTCGACGTCCACCGTGTCGGTGCCGCCGCCGGCGGCGGGGGTGACGTGGGCTACCAGGCTCTTACCTAGCTGCGGCAGGTCGGCGGCGACGACGACGGCCTGTCCCACGCTGGGATCGACCGAGATCGCCGCAGCCACCTCGCCGAGTTCGATACGGAAGCCGCGGATTTTCACCTGCTCGTCCGCGCGGCCGACGAACTCGATATCGCCGTCGGCGTTTCGCCGGGCCAAATCGCCGGAGCGGTACAACCGGCCGCCAGGCGTGAACGGGTCGGCGATGAAGCGTTCTGCGGTGACCCCGGGCCGACGCTGGTAGCCGTGCGCCAAATGTGTTCCGCCAATATAAATTTCGCCGATTACCCCCACCGGCACGGGCTGCAGCGCGTCGTCGAGCAGATGCACCTGCGTGTTGATCTTGGGCCGGCCGATCGGCACGATCCGAGCGCCCTGAGCCCCCTCGACCTCGTAGTTCGTGGCGTTGACGACGGTTTCGGTAGGTCCGTAGAAGTTTTGCAGCAGCGCATCGAAGGTGGCGTGGAATTTGTCGGCGATCTCGCCGGGCAGCGGCTCGCCGCCGATCGGCACTCGGCGCAGCGTGCGCCACTGGTTGACGCCCGGCAGCGACAGAAACAGCCCTAGCAGCGAAGGCACGAAGTGCATTGAGGTGATGCATTCACGGTGCAGCAGGTCGGTCAGATAGCCGATATCGCACAGTCCGTCGGGTCGCGGGATGACCAGGCGAGCACCAAAGGACAAGGTGCCGAAGATCTCGGCAATGGACACGTCGAAGCCGGGTGAGGCGACTTGCAGCAGCCGGTCGGTCTCGTCAACGTCGTATTCATCGCCGAACCAGACGAAGTACTCGGCGATCGGTTTGTGCGGCACCGGCACGCCTTTGGGCAGCCCCGTCGATCCGGAGGTGTAGATCAGATATGCGGTGTTGTCCGGGCGTAGTGGTCGGACCAGGTCGTCGCGACCCGGGTTGGCAGACGAACACCCCGCCAGACCGGTGACCGGTACGCGCAGCACGACTTTGGGATCGGAATCATTGAGGATGAATGCCAGCCGGTCTTCGGGGTAAGTCGGGTCGATCGGCAGGTAGACGGCACCGGCCTTGGAGATACCCAGCGCGGTGGTGACGAGTTCGGGTGACTTGTCGAGCAGCACCGCGACTCGGTCCTCCGTGCCGATGCCTTGCTCGATCAGCCAGTGCGCCATCCGGTTTGCTTCCTCGTTGATCTCTTGGTAGCTGTACTGGCGACCCTCGTAGACGACGGCTACGGCCTCAGGGCAGTGTGCTGCCCGCTCGGTTACCAACGCCGCCAGCGTGGTAGCAGGTGTCGTGAACACGTCGCCGGCAGAGACTCGACGCACCCAATCGGCGTCGGCGTCGCTCATCATGGTCAGCGCTGACAGCGCGGCATCCGGATCGGCCAGCGCGCTGTCCAGCAGGACGGCGTAGTGTTCGAGCAGCTGACGCGCCAGCGGGGGATCCAGCACCTCGACGAGGTACTCGCCTTCGACCAGCGCACCACCGTCGGCAGCAGGCTCCACCATGAAACTCAGCGGCAGCTGAGTGAACTGGCCGCGCAGCTCACCGCGTTCACACCGCACGCCCGGCGGGCAGAACCCGCCGCCATCGGGTTGCCGGAATCCGAAGCCCACCCGGGTCATCCGCTCGGCGCCGTGACGGCGGCCGGGGTTTAGCTCGCGCACCAGCCAGTCCAGGTTGACGCGCTGATGGGCGAAGGCGCCCACCGCGGTGTCGCGGATGTCGGCCACCAGGTCGCGGAACTTCTGCCTCGGCCGCGGTTGCGCGCGCAGCACGACGAGGTTGCCGTAGTAGCCGATCGCGTCTTCGGTTCCGGCGCCGCGGTTCAGCACCGGGGCCGCGACCAGGAAGTCACTGGAATGGGTGTAGCGGTACACCAGAGCGGCGAACCCGGCCAGCAGCACCATATACGGGGTGGCCCCGCTCTCGCGGGCCAGCGCCGAAGCACGGTCAAACGTTGCCGCGGACAACCGCACCGAGGTGCGCTGCGAGCGCCAGGTGCTCGGCACCGCCGAACCATTGGGACCCGGAAGTTCCAGCGGCTCAGGCAGATCTGCAATGAGGGACCGCCAGTAGGCGAGATCCTCATCGAGGGCGCCGACGGTAGTAGGCGCGGTGGTCACCAACGGCGGCTGGACGCCATCCACCGCGTCGGGATCGATGTAGGCGCGGGTCAGGTCGGTGAAGAACGGGGCCCACGATCCGTCGTCCCAGGCGATGTGATGGGCGGTGAGCAGTAGCATCAGCTCGTCGCCGCCGAGGCGTACCACCGTGATGCGCAGCGGCGAATCCGCCGTCAGATCGAATGGGCGGCGAAACTCCCGCTGTGCCAACACTTCCAGTCGTAGCCGACGGGCCTGCCCGGCCAGCCCGGACAGGTTGTGCTCCGCCCATCCGGGCCGTAGATCGTCGTGGACCACCGGATACGGGTCACCATCGTCGTTGGTGTGATAGGTCGTGCGCAGCACGGCGTGTCGGAGGGCAATGGCGTCCACCGCCCTGCGCAACCGCGCGACGTCGATGTCACCCGCGATGCGATAGGACACGCAGACGTTGAGCAGCGCACTGGTAGGGTCGATCGACTGCACGAACCACATCCGGCGCTGACCATCGGACATTTCCGGGGCTGATCCGTCCGTCGGCACCACTGACCGTGCCAGACCACGTTCAACGAGCCTGCGGCGTAACAGCTCCAAGCGCTGTTCGTCGGGCCGGGTGTCAGCGGTATCAGTCACTGGATGGTTCCAACCTTTCTGATCTCGCAACCGGGCGACTATGCGGGCCGCGTAGCAGCGTGTGAGGATACCTCCCGGTCGCGGGGCAGAGCCTGGCCATCGGACTCAGGCGTCGCTGGTGCCTCGGTGCTCGGGGCGAGCTGCAAGGCATTCGGACGGCCTTCGAAGCCCCGGCACCATGCACCTTAACCCCCTCCGACCCAGCCCCCGTTGGACCCACAATTAAACGCCGGGGGCAGTGACTGCAACGGTTAACGACTCTTCACACCTTAAGAGCACGCTTAGCATAGGCTGCCCTAATTCTTGTGGCTACCTTAAGCGCCTTTCCTCGAGACCCGCGTTACCGAGGACCTCCCAGGCGGAAATGATCGTCGGAGCCTACGGCACTGCAATTGCCTGAGGGCTTGGACAGCCTGGAGGGCAGGTCCTAGAGCTGCGCGTACCGTGTGGGTTACACCCGTGGCACACGCCGGTAGACATAAACGTTGGGAGGTGTCTCGGCCATTAGTGAACGAGCCACCGTCGGCAACCAGGCCGCGACCCCACCCCCCGAGGTCAAGTTGCCACCGGCGCCGCCGCGGATCATCCCCAAGACGGTCCAGGGTCTCGCCTTCTTCGGCGCGCGACGGTGGACCACTCGACAGCTGGTGTGCCGATACGGGGACTCCGGGACGGCTCCGGGCGGATCTGACGACGAGCCGCCGACACAATGAGCATTTCCTCCGGGGAGCCCTGATGGCGCTTTTGGACCTGGACGGATTTGTGCCGTTCCCCGCCGATCGGGCTGCGCGGTATCGGGCGGCCGGCTACTGGACGGGGCGAACCGTCGACTCGATCCTGGCCAATGCCGCGACGCTGTGGCCCGATCGTGTCGCCGTGCTCCATGCCGGCAATGAGGCGGGCGCGCTGAGCTACGCCGAACTCAACGAGTGGGCCAACCGCGCCGCAGCGGCACTGAGCGGGCTGGGCATCGCACCCGGCGATCGGGTGCTGCTGCAATTGCCGAACAACTGTCAGTTCGCGGTGGCGCTGTTCGCGCTGTTGCGGGCTGGGGCGATCCCGGTGATGTGCCTCCCCGGCCATCGCGCCGCCGAGCTGGGGCGCTTTGCCACCGTCAGCCAGGCCACCGGACTTGTAATCGCAGCTACGGCGCACGGATTCGACTACCGCACGATGGCGCAGGGGCTCACAGAACAGCATCCGTCGTTGCGGCACATCATTGTCGACGGCGATCCGGGGCGATTCGTCTCCTGGTCGCAGCTGTGCGCCGCCGCTCCGGCCCAGCCACCGCCATTAACCCCGGCCGACCCTGCATCGCCAGCGTTGCTGCTGGTTTCTGGCGGCACCACCGGCACACCCAAACTCATCCCCCGCACCCACGACGACTATGTGTACAACGTCACCGCAAGTGCTGAGGTCTGCGGGCTGACCGGCGAGGACGTTTATCTGGTCGCGTTGCCGGCCGCCCATAATTTCCCGTTGGCCTGCCCCGGCCTGCTCGGCGCCATGACGGTCGGCGCCACCACGGTGTTCACCACCGACCCCAGCCCGGAAGCGGCCTTCGCCGCCATCGCGCGGCACCACGTCTCCGTCACCGCCCTAGTGCCGGCGTTGGCCAAACTGTGGGCGCAGGCCTGTGACTGGGAGCCGGTGACGCCAAAATCATTGCGGCTGTTGCAGGTTGGCGGTGCCAAGCTGGAACCCGAGGACGCCCGCCGGGTGCGCGCGGCGCTGACACCGGGCCTGCAGCAGGTATTCGGGATGGCGGAGGGGCTGCTTAGCTTCACCCCGCTCGACGACCCGCCGGAGCTTGTCGACCGCACCCAGGGACGCCCGCTGTGCGCAGATGACGAGCTGCGCATCGTCGACGACGCCGGTCATCCCGTACCCTCCTGCGCGGAGGGCGAACTACTGGTGCGGGGGCCGTATACACTCAACGGCTACTTTCGCGCCGAGCGCGACAATGAACGCTGCTTTGATCCCGACGGCTTCTACCGCACCGGCGACCTGGTCCGCCGCTTCGACAACGGCTACATCGAGGTTACCGGGCGGGTCAAAGACGTCATTTGCCGTGGCGGCGAGACAGTTGCGGCGGGAGGCCTCGAAGAGCACTTGCTGGCCCACCCTGCGATCTGGTCGGCGGCGGCGGTAGGCGTACCCGATGATTACCTCGGCGAAAAGATCTGCGCCGCGGTCGTTTTCGCTGGACCGCCAGTGACACTGGCAGAGTTAAACAGCTACCTCGACGAGCGTGGGGTAGCCGCGCATGCCCGGCCCGATCTGCTGGTCTCGATGGCCGCACTGCCCACAACGCCGGTCGGCAAGGTCGACAAGTCGGCGATCGCCCGTCAGATCGGTGCGGCGGGCGGATAACCGCGGTCAGGACAGTGGCGCCAGCCCGGAGCGCACCAGATCGACGCTGGCAGCGACGATCTCACCGAGATCGCCGGTGCAGCCGTCCCGGCCCCATTCCTCGACGGCGATAACAAGCGCGGCCGCCAAAGTGGAGCCCGCGACCTCGGCGACCAGATCGATATTCGGCACGAGCGGATACCGGTTCTTGACGAAGTCGGTCAGAACCTCGGCGAACGATGACTGCACCACACGCAGATGACTCGCGATGCGCTCAGCGCTGATCAATGTCGAACGGGCAATTGCCGCTTGACGAACCAGCTCGAGGTCGTGGGGAAAGCTCGGGACGCTCGCCAGGACCGCATCAAACAGCGACTCCGAGTCGGGACGTTGCGCCAGCGCTTCGGCCAGCCATTCGAGATGTGTTTCGTAGTCCTGGAACAGCACGGCTTCCTTGGTTGGGAAATGCCGGAAAAAGGTGCGCTGCGTGACCCCCGCCTCCTCGGCGAGTTCAGCCACCGTCACGTTCGCAAAGCCCCTGCGGGCAAACTGCGCCAGCGCAGCTCGGCGTAGTGCCTCATGCGTGGTTCGCCGGCGCAGCGCGTGAAGGTTCGTCCGGACGGCCATGAGCTCCCCGATGGTATCTCACCCCAGCCAAAATCGGTCAGCACTGACATCTTCCAAACGTGTCAGTACTGACATATTCTTGCGGTGCCGCGCGCAGCCACGCAACGAGACAAGGAGACCTGAGGATGAGCGACTACGACGCGATCGTTGTCGGTGCCGGGCACAACGGACTGACCGCCGCGGCGATCCTGCAACGCGCAGGCCTGCGCACGGTGTGCCTGGAGGCCAACACCTACAGCGGGGTATGGCAGCGACTGTCGAGTTGATCGACGGATTCCGTTACGAGATTGCGGGTTCGGTGAAGTTTCCCACGGCTCCTGAGATCACCGAAGACCTTGGACTCGGCACCCTTCCCACCATCGACGCTGAGGTGATGTCGGTCAATATCGGCGATGCGGGCGAAGAACCGATGATCTTCTATCGCGACCCAATGCAGCTGATGACCCATCTCGCTGAGAAGCACGGCACCGACGTGGTCACAGGTATGGCCGAGCTGATCGGCTGGAGCCAGGGACCCGCACGTGCACTCGGACGCTTCGAGGTGTGCACACCGCCCAAGACCCTGGACGAGATGTACGCCTGCGCGGCCAACCAAGGCGAACGCACCGCCATCCACGAAATGCTGTTCGGGTCTGCGATGGACGTCATCGACCGCTATCTGCCCGACAAAGACAAGCATGCTGTCATCCGGGGGATGCTTGCCTTCCTTGCCGTCAACTCCACCTACCGCGGGCCCTACACCCCGGGCAGCGCGACCTGCCTTGCGTTCGCGTTGGCGGTGCCCGACAACAACACCGCGATGATGACCAAACTGAAAGGCGGCATCGGCGCGCTCACAGAGCACTTGCGCGAACTGTTCGTGTCCCATGGTGGTGAGATCAGGTTCCGCACCAAGGCCGAGAAGATTCTCGTCGACAAGGACCACGTCAGTGGCGTACAAGTTCGCGATGGTCACACAATCTGCGCACCAATCGTTGTGTCCAGCCTGGCGCCTGACATCGCTCTCGCCGACCTGATCGGCCCTGAATTCCTGCCTGCAGAGGTCATTGCCCGCGTGTCCGGCCGCGACCACCGCGCGTCGTTTGTCCAACTGCATTTCGCCCTCGATGGCCTACCGGTATTCGCTCCTCCCTACGAACTGCTCAACGAACCCGGCATGCAGGGGTCGATCGGCATTTTCGGCTCACCTGAAGAACAACAACGCCAATGGGAAGAATGCAGACGCGGCATCGTCCCGGACAACCCGTCGATGGGAATCCAGATCCCGAGCGTCCACGACCCCAGCCTGGCACCCCGTGGCATGCACGCGGCAAGCGCGTTCGCGTACGCGTTCCCCGTCGAGGTCAGGCGTAACCAACATGGCCAGCTCAAAAATGAGATGGCACAAGTAGTTATCGACAAGATCAGCCGATATGCTCCCAATTTCTCCGACATCGTGATGCGGCACATCACGTTCGCGCCCTATCACATGCAGACCATGTTCGGAGCGCCCTCGGGCGACTTCTGCCACGGATTGCTGCACCCAGACTTAATGGGGCCCAACCGGCCTAGGCCCAAAGGCTTTCTGGACCAGCCTATTCCGATCGAAGGCCTCTACCTCGGCGGCGCCGGATGCCACGGGGGCCCTGGGATCACATTCACCCCGGGCTACAACGCCGCGCATCAAGCAATCAATGACCTCTCACTGGCAGACCGCACCGCGCCACCGGCCGACGTTGCAATTGACTAATGTCATCATTTGGAATTGACTGAATTGACTGAATTGCGTGACCGACGCTGCGTCGACCCGTGGATCGCGGCTCTGCTCGCGCGCAAGCGCGCTCATCGATCGACGCCGAACCGGAAAGGGCGGGGTAGAGATGCTCGGGCTGTGGAGCAAGTCGAACAAGACGAGCCATGGGGCCTCTGCGGTGGTAACCGGGGCAGGCAGCGGGATCGGTGCGGCGTTCGCGGTCGAACTCGCCCGCCGCGGCGGTACAGTGGTCTGCAGCGACATCGATGAAGCAGCCGCCCAAAAGACAGTCGATGCGATCACTGCTCAGGGAGGAAAAGCCCTCGCGATCCGCTGCGATGTGTCCCATTTCGACGACGTTAGTGAGCTGGCCGAGCAGTCGCAAACGTGGTTCGGGGAAGCGCCCACCCTGGTGATCAACAACGCTGGCGTCGGCACCGGCGGCGCACCCATCGGCGATGTCTCCCTGGACGATTGGCGCTGGACACTGGGCATCAACCTCTGGGGGCCCATCCACGGCTGTCATGTGTTCGTCCCGATCCTGCGAGCGGCCGGTCCCTCGAATGCTCCACGGGGCATCATCAACGTCGCCTCGGCCGCGGCATTCGCCGCGGCTCCCGGTATGGTCGCCTACAACGTCAGCAAGGCCGGTGTGCTCTCACTGTCGGAAACCCTCGCCGCCGAACTGTCCGGCACTGCAGTCAAAGTCACCGTGCTGTGCCCTACCTTCGTCAAAACCAACATCGTCGAATCCGGTCGCATCACACCGGAATCCAGCGAACTGGCCGCGAAACTAATGCGGTGGACCGGGGTCTCGGCGGCCAAGGTCGCCCGCGCGTGTCTGGATGCCAATGATCGCGGCGACCTGTACTGCATGCCGCAGCTCGACGCCAAGATCGGCTGGAATATCAAACGCTTCGCCCCGGCGGCATACACGCGTGCGGCTGGCCTAATGTCCCGCGCCGGCCTGCCTTGACATCAAATCCCGCAGCAGAATCCGGCGACCATCGACATGGAAGCCATGCTGGCCGAGATCAAATACCGCCAGTGGGCCCTTACCGACATCGACTGGGACGCACCCGGCGCCGAAACCATCCAGCCCGAGTCTCGGCCTAAACTGAAGGCGTTCATGGCCGACTTGTGCTGGATCGAACATCTCAGTGCCCGCGGGTTCGCGGCGCTGCCGAAGAAGGCGCCCGATTACAATGTACGCTCAAAAGGACGCACGCGACGCCCGCGCCTCACACGCGAGAAAGATGACCCTCGGGTCGGACGCTCCTTGGTATGGGCGTCAGAGAAATGTTTCAGGAGCGCGAGGACCTCCGGTTGCGGGTTCATCCGCATGAGCCGGCGCGGACGGTATGCGGCCTGGGCCTAATCTGGCACGCTAGCGGCGCACAACCAGATACGGTGCCAGCGTGGACAGCTTCTCGCAGGTCTCCTCGAATTCGCGATCGGGTTGCGAGGCTTCGATGATGCCGGCCCCCGCCCGCAGCCAGGTCTGCCCGTCGCATTCGTAAGCCGCCCGCAAGGTCAGCGCCGCATCCAGCCCGCCGTCTGCCGAAAACATCACCACCGCACCGGAATACAATCCGCGCGGGCGCTCGTCGAGGCGCAAGATGGCGTCGAGGCCGGCGGCCTTCGGGATGCCCGACGCGGTGACCGCGGGAAACAGCGCCTCCAGCGCGTCCATCCGGTCTCTGGACGGGTCCAGGCGCGCACTGACCGTCGAACCGAGGTGCTGCACGCTGCCGCGCTCGCGCACTGTCATGAAATCGGTGACTGCCGCGCTACCGGGTTCGGCGATCTCGGTGATTTCCCGTAGTGAACTGCGCACCGAAATAGCATGCTCGACAATCTCTTTGGGGTTTGACTCCAGGTCATCGCGGGCCTGCCGGTCATGCGCCAGCCCTCGGCCCAGCGCCCGAGTGCCAGCCAGCGGCTCGGTGAGGACCACGCCGTCGTGGACGGACGCAAGCAGCTCCGGGCTGTAGCCCACAGCCCGAATCCCACCCAGCCGCAACAGGAACGACCGCGCCGGGGTGTTGTAACGACGTCCCAGCCGATAGGTCGACGGGAAGTCGAGCGCGAAAGGCACGTCGACACAACGGGATAGGATCACCTTATGGTAGCGACCCGCGGCGATCTCGCCGATGGCTGTAGCCACCCGACTCCGGTAGCCAGCCGTGTCGGTGGCTACGTCGAGCCCGGAGGCGGCCGCGGCGTCGGGCACACCCTCGCTGAGCAATCGACACACCGCCACGCGGTGGCGATCTTCAGCATCGACAAGACGGACCGTCTCATCGGTGATCACAATGCGGGTGCGCGGCCAGAACACCCGGGCCAGCGGAGTGCACGGGTCCAGGCGCTCCTGCAGCCCGAAGCGGTAAGCGCCGAACTCGAAGGCGATCCAGCCGAAGGCTTGGTCGGTCTCCAGCAGCAGCCGGTCGACTGCCTCACCGAGCACCCGTCCCGGCTGCCCTGACCACTGTTGCCGCCGAGTGACACCGTTGCGGATGACGCGCAGCTCGTCGCGGTCCAGCTCGACCGCGGCCAGCACGCCGGTAGCCAACACCCATTGACCGTCGTGCTCGTAGAGCAGGTATTCCTCGCCGACGCGCTCGGGCAGCTCCGCGGCCAGCCCGGCGGCGAGGTCAGCCGGCGCGATATCGGCGGACAACGGAATCGACAGTGACGCGGCGGCGGGAGAACTCGTCCCGACACTGACCTGAGCCACGGATAGTAAATGTAGCCTAACCTATCAACGAGTGCGCGGCCCCTGGCTAGTGAGTGCGCGGGTCTGTAGGTAGCACGTTCCGACACGCGGTTTGGGCATACTGTCAGGCAAGTCACAGGACTTCGCAACCCAACATTTCCGAGACGTTCACGTCCTCGCCACACAACCGCCCCGGCGCCGCGCTTCACTATCCCTACTATCACGGCTATCACGGAACGGCTTACGTAATCCGAGGACAGCGGACCTTTTCATTCGACCGCCTACTTGCACCAAATCAGCAGATAAGGAGCACAGCAGTGTTCATAATCCGGCTCCTGAACGGAGAAGAAGTCCACGGAAGCGAGGGCGACACGCTCACGATCAACCACGACACCGGCGTAATAAGCGTTTCGCGCGTCGACGGTTTCGAGGAAGTTACGACGTGCTACTCGCCGTCAGCGTGGGGATCGGTGACACACCGCGTGAAGGACATCGTCAAGCCTTCACTTGTTTCGAAGGCACCGCAACCAAAGGCACCGCAACCAGACCACCGCGCCGGGTGACCATATCGGGCCATTGAGGCGTCCCGGTCCTGTCCGGCTATCTGCGATTGGCCAGTCCCCGATAGTCGGTCCACCTGGTTTTGGAGCCAGGTTGTGATTGATACCGATTTCAGTTGATCTCGCAGGCCACAGGGTGATGGGTGTGGCTGCAACGGGCAGCGTACTCGACCGGGGTGAGATAGCCCAGCGCCGAGTGACGATGCCGATGATTATGTTCGTGCTTGAAATCGCCGATGACGACACGAGCCTCGAGCAGGTTGGTCCAGTGGTTGCGGTTGAGGCACTCCCTTCGTAGGCGGTTGTTGAACGATTCGATGTAGCCGTTGTCCCACGGCGCCCCGGGCGGGATGTAAGACATCCCCACCTTCCCGGCGCAAAATGATTGCAGCGCTTGAGAAATGAGCTCGGGACCATTGTCCATTCGCAGCACCATCGGCGGGCCGCCGGCCGCGGCGAAACACTTCTTCAACTCCGCGATCAGCCGGTCAGCTGTGATCGAGCGCTCCACTATATTCAGCACCGATTCGCGGGTGTGCTCGTCGAGCATCGAGGCGATCTTGATGGCTTTGCCGTCGATGGTGGAGTCGAACTGGAAATCCAGCGCCCACACCACCTTCGGCGCATCGGCAGCCACCTCGGCCGGCCACGATGACTGACCTGCGCGTTTGCGCGGGCTGTGAACCCGCCGCTGCAGCCCCTCTTCCGTCCACAGGCGGTGCACCTTCTTCTTGTTCACCTCCCGGCGCTCGTCGTGGCGCAGCGCCGCCCACGCGCGACGGAACCCGTGGCAAGGATGCTTAGCGGAGTAGTCACGCAGCCATTGGCGCAGCTCAGCATCAGGGTCAGCGGGGGTCTGCGCGACAGGGATGCGGCGATAGGTAGAACGGGCAAGCCCGATCGCTTTGCACGCAAGCCGCTCCGACACGCCCAGAACGTCTTTGAGCATGTCTACGGCGCGGCGCTTGGCGTCCGGGCTCAGAATTTTCCCTTGGCCACCTCCCGCAAAGCATCCTTCTCCAGCTCGGCCTCAGCCAGCAGCCGCTTCAAGCGGGTGTTTTGCTCCCGCAGCTCTTTGAGCTCTTTGACCGCATCCAGATCCATCCCGCCGTAGGCGCGGCGCCAGTTGTACAGCGTCGCCGCCGACACCTCCAACTCGGCTGCGATCTCTTCGTTGGTCTTGCCCGCCGCGGCGAGTTCGTCCGCGCGGCGCAGCTTGCGCACCACGTCCTCAGCGGAATGCTTCTTCCGGCCAGCCATGTGATTCATCGTCCTTTCCAGCCCCACCCGGGGCCACAGGACTCTAAAACAAGGCGGACTCATTCACCGGGGACAGGCCA
>DASPOT010000257.1:0-4338 GCA_035625875.1 Mycobacterium sp.
CGGGCGGCGGGCGAGCCGGTGGGCGGTTTCGCTGACAAACGAGGTGAAGTCGTCGGGGGCGACGACGTGGTGCACGTAGCCGATTGCCTTCGCCTCGGCGGGATACACCGGACGCCCGTCGAGCATCAACTCCAGTGCCCGTGCGTGGCCGACCGCGCGTGGCAGGCGTTGGGTGCCGCCGCCGCCGGGGATGATGCCGAGACATATCTCGGGCTGGCCAAGCGCGAAGTCGCCGTCGGCCATGATCCGGATGTCACAGCACAACGCCAGCTCCGAGCCGCCGCCCATCGCGGTGCCGTTCATCGCGGCGATGACCACCTTGTCGAGCCGCTGAATCAGTGCGCAGGTCTGGTGGAACTGCAGCAGCAGCGAGAGGCCGGCGGCCGGGGACTGCGCGAGCGCCGAGCGGATACCCGGAATGTGCTCGATTGCCCCCTGGGTGCGCAGCAGGCCGCGGGCCACCGCGGGCGATACGGCGACGCTGAAATCATCGGAGGCGCCCAGGATCTCGCTGACGTCGGCGTGGGTGATGAACACGCCGTCCAACGCGCTGGTAAGCACCACGGCGCCGATCGTCGGGTCGTGTTCGACTGAGGTCAGCGCCTCGCGCAGCTCGGCCATCATCGCGGTCGTCAGAAAGTTGTGGGGTGGGTTGTTGATTGTCACGGTCAGCACCCGGGCGTCACGATCGACGCTGATCGTCGACATGTCGAACTCCTTTACCTGTCATTTGGCGGTCGGCGTGCCGACCCGGGAGTTCGTCGCTGACCTTCCACCGCCGACGGGGCGGTGGCGCTGCTCGAGCGCCATCGAGCCGGTTTGTTAGAAGCTACAGCCTGCGTGGTGCCGTTGTATCGGGAGCCTGATTCCAAGGTGGTGATCCGGCAACTGGCCGCGCAGCTGAATGCCCCGGATAATCGGCACACTGATGGCGCACACGACCGCCACGAACAGTCAGGGTT
This sequence comes from Mycobacterium sp., assembly GCA_035625875.1. Taxonomy (GTDB): domain Bacteria; phylum Actinomycetota; class Actinomycetes; order Mycobacteriales; family Mycobacteriaceae; genus Mycobacterium. The sequence goes on from DASPOT010000257.1 coordinate 963, forward strand.
AGTCGTCAGCCTCGATGACGAATCGCCCTAAAATGGGCGTCATTTGGAGCGACGGTCAACACGTGGCGGCGTGAGCATCTCGGAGGCAACACGCGCGCGGCCGCCCAATTGTCTGACCCCCCGATCTCGGCGCGGTCGCCGTTGTGATTGACCCCGCGTGTTGCACGCACACCGCTCCATGCCCCCGTTGCGCGGGCGAAGGGATGACCGCAGCCGAGGTTTCGGCCCTGCCCCAACCCATACGCATCAACTGTGGAGACGTTGCACCACAACCACATAGCAACCTGATGCTCGCCGGCTTCGACTCCAACCGAGCATGCGCTGAACCTCTGGGCCCGTCGTCAAGGTCGTTCGTCCTCGCTGCGCTGCGGGCGCTCCACCTTGACACCGGGGTCGGTTCAGCGCTGTCCACACCGAGGTTGAAACAGCTCAAAACGTCAACGCCCCGCCCCTTCAGGGATGACAAGGTTCTGTGGCTGACACTCAGGCCGCCTGGATCCCACCAGGTTTGGTCGGGGGCGTGGGGCGGTGACGGGCGGTGGTTAGGGTGACCTAAGTTGGTGGAGGCGGTGCTGGGCGGCGCGTGCAAGGCGAGGCCGGGGCGGGTGCTGAGGCAGGTCGAATAACGGCTGGAAAGACGTTGGGCTCGGTTGTGGCGTAGGGGATTAGGGGGATTTACTGTGCGGCTATGGCGAATGGTGCAACGACAAAGGCCGCCCGGCGGGCCGCCCGCGAGGCCGTCACCGCGGCGCAGGAGGAACTGCATCGTCAATTACTAACTGGGAACACTCAGAATCGTCGTAAACCAGACGCACGCCGACGATCCGATCACCATTCGCCAGGCCGAGCAGCTAGCCGCCGCGCTGCTGGACACGGCGTGGGCCGCAGCGGTAGCCGCCGAGCTGGATGGGTGGACCGGAACCGGATCGCCCTAGTCCGCGTCTGACTAGTTGATCGGGCCGCCCCTGCTCTCTCGGGGGCGGCCCGTTTCGTCTCAAAGAATGTTTTGTTTTGACACCCTTATCGGAACCTCACAATGCCGGGGCAGACACTATTTCGAATCCAGCCGGGGGCAACCATTTCAACAGAGCAGATATAACTTCGTGCAAGGTTCGTGCAACTGGTACCCCGGCATTCCTCCAGGTTTCCAGCCGGCGTGCGCGTCAAGTGTCGTCTTGATACCTCGATCAACAGCGCCTACGGCGAGCCATTGCTGGTAGGTGTCGTGTCGGCACTGGTAGGCGATGCCGGTGACGCGCAGAAGCCCGGCGTTGCGGGCCCACTCCAGGAATTGAACAGGTCGGGCTGGAAAGATCTCGGTGAAAGCGAACAGGAGCGAGGCAGTCGCATGCCTCCCGGCCGCGAGCCCGGTCATGAGCCCGACCCAGAGCCCGACCCAGAGCCCGTACGTGAGCCCGAATACGAGCACGTCCCTGGGCGGGTACAGGTCGTTGTTGAGCCAGAGCTGGAGCACTTCGGCAAACACGAATGCGAGCCCGGCCCCGAGCCCGTACGCGAGCCCGGCCACGAGGTCATCGTGGATCACTCGCCGGGCGTCTTGTCCAAGTGCGAGCCGCTCGTCAGAGTTTGTGCTAAACGCGGTCACGAGCCCGGACGCGAGCCCGAATGCGAGGTCGACCGAAATCGTGGCCGGATTGCGGGTGATCGCGTCGCAAAGCCAGGCCACGAGCCCGTGCGTGAGCCCGACCGTGAGCCCGACCGTCAGCCCGACCCCGAGCCCGACTCTGAGCGCTCTGCGCCATCTTGATCGACCGGGTACACGCCAAGCAAACCGTTGAGGAGCGGTTACGTTCGCAGCTAGCCGGGCCGCGAGCACGGCCACGAGCCCGTTCGTCCACCCGGCCCCGAGCCCGTGCGTGAGCCCGACCACGAACCCGCCCCCGTGCCTGAGCCCGGCCGCGAACCCGACCACGAACCCGACCAACCGAGCAAAAAGTCCAGACCTGGATGCACCGCACCGTCTGGTCGCCGCCTGGGAAAGAACCGGCGTTGCCGGTTGTGGCGCGCCGAGTGTTTATCGGCGGCGTATCGGATGGGCGACACGGACACTGCGGGCCATGGGCACGCGGCGCGAAAACGGGGCAGGCAACGTCTATCGACGCCCCTACGGACTCTATGAAGCGCGGCTGCGCTACCTCGACCCCGCCACCGGCAAGCGCAAGCGGATCAGCGTGTACGCGCCGACCCCGAAAGCGGCACGCGCGAAACTCAAAGCGGCACGCGACCGCCTCGAGGCCGGCGCCCCACCCAGGGATGCGACCCGCACCGTGGGTGACTGGCTAAAACACTGGCGGGCAACCACACTGGCGGCGTCGGATCGCAAAGCATCCACCAAGGAGCTTTACGCCACACTGTGCCGCTGCTACCTGGAGACCGCCCCGTTCGGTGTGATCAGCCTGGATCGGTTGCGCCCGACCGATGTTGAGGCGCTGATCTTGGCGATGCGCGAACGTGGGCTGTCGGCTTCCACGATCCGGTCGACGAACACGGTGGCACGAGCCGGTTTGGACGGCGCGGTCAGGGATGGGTTACTCGGGCGGAATCCCGTCGCGTTGGTGCGGCGCCCGGGTGTGACGCGCCGCGAAGCCCGCCACCTGGCCGCCGATACCGTGACTGCGGTCCTGGCAGCCGCGGCGCGCTCGCGCTATCACTCGATACTGCTCTTGATCGCCGCGACCGGGCTTCGCCGCGGCGAGGCGCGCGGGCTGCGCTGGTGCGATGTCGACCTGGACGCTGGCGTCTTGCGGGTGGTAGCAACGCATAGCCGTGTCAGCGGCGCGATAGAGATATCCGAGCCGAAGTCGGTGCGCTCACGGCGGGTGGTGCCGCTGCACCCGTCCATCGTCGCGCTGCTGCGCCGGCATCACACCGAGCAGCTGCGCGAGCGGTTGCGTGCAGCCAACCAGTGGCAAGACCACGGGCTGGTGTTCTGCACCGAGCTCGGGCGCCCGGTTGAGCCGCGCAACATGCTGCGCGTCATCGAAACCGCAGCCCGCACCGCCGGTGTCGACGGCATCGGCGTGCACACACTGCGCCACTCCGCGGCCGTGGCGTGGCTAGAGTCCGGGGTGCACATCAAAGCCGTGGCGGATCTGCTCGGCCATTCCTCGGTCAGCGTCACCGGCGACACCTACGGGCACACCTCCGATGACGCGGCCCGCGCAGCCATCGCCAACCTCGGCGCACGCCTCGGACTGTGAGCGTTCAAGCTGACATTGTGAGCTTCCGCCGGCAAATCAGCAATGGGTGTAGAAAAGGGCGTAACCACCCCGCCCGGGTATCCCACCAGTGGACGCAAAACACCCTCTGACCTGCGTCGGGCTGACAGGATTTGAACCTGCGACCACTTGACCCC
>DASPOT010000258.1:0-2775 GCA_035625875.1 Mycobacterium sp.
CTTCGGCACCGGCTACGCCGTGCTGTCGCACCTGAAATCCCTTCCGGTCGATACGCTCAAGATCGACACCGGATTCGTGCGCAACTTGGGCACCAACCCGGGGGATCTGGCGATCGTCCGGGCGATCATTGGGCTTGCTGAGGCGTTCGGCCTTCAATTAGTTGCCGAGGGGGTGGAGACCCAGGCTGCCGCCACGACGTTGATGCGACATGGATGTCACCGAGCGCAGGGTTTCCTGCTGTCACGCCCCGTCACGGGCGACGCCATGGAGTCACTGCTGTTCAGGCGCTGGATGCCGATGCCCTTCCTCGCTGACGACAAGGCCCTGAGCGTGGGCCAAATCTAGCGCGGGCAACGATGCCGCGTAGGGTTCGTGAGCTTGCTGTCGCGGTCGTGTGTACGGTACTGGCCGCCATAGGGATGTGGCACCCAACTGGCGGTCACCCTACCGAACCCGCAAATCGTGCGTGAGTTGACCCCCAGATAAGCCCTGCAAATGACCCCATGCTGCCGGGTCCGCCTTATTGAGCGCACATCAAAATTTTTGTTGTTTCTCAGGCTGCCCTCAGGATACTATTGGGCACGCGCGTCAGTTGTGAAAGCCATCAAAGCTGGCGCCCTCCAAGGAGACGGCCATGCAGCTCACTCTTCGCCCCCTCGTCACCCCAGTGTCGCCCTAGCAGGCGCCAGCATCATCGCCGCCACCCCGGTGACACCACCACTGCCCGACGTTCAGGTGCCCGCGGTACAGCTCACTTCTGCCACGAGTTCTCTCGATCTGCTGGCCTCGGCCGATCCGTCGCTGCAAACTCCGAATGTGGCCGTCTCGGTCGACGGGTTCACGTTGCTCCAGTTAGGCAGCGCGACCGCCACCTCGGGCACCGGGGACCTCGCGATCGCCCTCGGCAGGGGTAGCGACGCCACCGCCACCGCCGGCAACCTCGACTTCGCCACCGCTTTGGGCACCCAAAGCGTGGCCGAAGCCACCAACGGCAACTTGGACACCTCGATGCGTGCGCGGCTAAATCGCCTCATAAACGCACGAACGCCAAACCTGATCGCCGGGACGGAACCAATGACCGTAAAGGGCAGTTCGACGACCGTCAGGGCTGTCGAGAAGTCTCTCTTCTCCATCGGCGGCTCGTAGTCGACCGAAATGCCCCGCGTCTGGAGTTCCTGCGCGAGTTCCTCGGCGAAGGGGGGTGGTCCGATGTAGGTGAAGCGAGTGGCGTCCATCCTTCCAGCTAAGCACGCCGCTCGGCCGCGGAATCCCTACGGCGCAGACCCGGCCTGGCCGGTTCTCGCTGCGTACGCAGATCAGTGCGTTTTCCCAACCCTCCGCGCCTAACGACTATGAGGCGCGGAGGGTTTTTCGCATGACGCGACGACGTTGCGGCCCGTTGGCGGGGCCGGTTGTTCCAGAACGACCTCAGCCGAGCCGCTATTGCATGTATATTGCATGCACCTTAGTAAGCTCGCTTAAACATAGCCTTGAAATGCATAAACTCTGGTGCGCGGTACTGGGATTGAACCAGCGACCTCTTCCGTGTCAGGGAAGCGCTCTCCCGCTGAGCTAACCGCGCCCGGGTCGAACAAATGAGGTGGAGACGGGAATCGAACCCGTGTGCACGGCTTTGCAGGCCGTTGCCTCACCACTCGGCCACTCCACCGCGGGGTTGATGCCACTAAAACATCTTGAGCGGATGACGGGATTCGAACCCGCGACCCTCACCTTGGCAAGGTGATGCGCTACCAACTGCGCTACATCCGCGCGCAACGGACGAGGTCGTCGCCCGGTGCGAAGCACGACGATAGTCCACCTGAGTGGGCCCGCACAAATCTCTTGATACCATGCGGCGCGCCTCCATTGCGGTCGGATGCAGCGCGTTCTCCCGAGACGACTGCGCGTGCTAATCTTCGACGTCGTTCGCCTCTCGGCACCGGTCCCGTGGCTCAGTGGAAGAGCGCCCGCTTCACACGCGGGAGGTCGCTGGTTCGATCCCAGCCGGGACCACAGTCTCTGACCTGCGTGAACACGGTTCGTGCACTCTGTGGTTGGTTGGGTTTGTCCGGTTCTTGTCCGTTGTTGTTGGTTGAACCAGCTGTTTCGGTTGTGTGGAGTCGGTCGAGGTTGGTTGCGACTTGGTCGAGTTCGTCTGAGTAGAGGTCGCTGTAGATGTTGGCGGTGACGGTGGGTGTGGAGTGGCCCATGGTTTTTTGGACGTAGCGCAGGTCAGCGCCGGATTTGCGGGCCAGGCTGGCGTAGGTGTGTCGTAGGTCGTGGATCGTCAGGGGTGCGAGGTTCGTCGTGCGCAGGGCTTGTGACCAGTGGGCGTGTCTGCGCCAGTTGTTGGACCTGAGCATTGCGCCGTTGGGGGACGTGATGGCTGGCTCATCCGGTTCACGGCCTGCGATGCGCGGCGTGAGTGCGTCGATGACGACCTGGGGGAGAGGCACGGTGCGTTTGGCGGCGCGCGTCTTGGGGGGGCCGATGATGATGCGGCCGTCGACTTCCGGGGCGGCCCGGCGCACGTGGAGGCGGCGTGCGGTCAGGTCGATATCACCGACGCGAAGGCCGACGAGTTCGGACCAGCGCAGGCCGGTGTAGGCGAGGATGGTGACAACATCGCCCTGGGCTTTGCAGGCTGCGGCTAAGGCGGCGACTTGGGGGGCGGTGAGGTAGCGGTGGCGTTCGCGTTCGGGTATGCGGCCTGCTGACACGCCGTGGGCGGGGTTGCTGTGGATGCGACCGTCATTGCGGGCTACTTCTAGGAT
>DASPOT010000259.1:0-4569 GCA_035625875.1 Mycobacterium sp.
AGGTGCACTCCTCGATCGATTCTCGAACGCCAGCAAACGTCGATTATCATTGAGGCAGTGCACCTTTCACGTTCACGACACACCTCAGCACCGAATTGCGTGAACTATTGAGGTCGGCAAGACAAGATTATCCACAAGCGCCTGGCCACAATCTGTCGAAAGATGACTGCCCAGTGACCTCTCGGCGATTCTGGGGGATCGAGAACAGCTCGAGGCGTTGCTGCGGCCGCCGCTGGACCCGCACCTGGAATGACCGGCCGGACAATGACGAGTGCTGGAACTCGCAGGTCGCCGCCGAACTCGATGTCGCCGCGAACAGGATCTTCACGATGTTGATCAGACCGTTGCCGCCGGCAGTCATTCTCCGACGCTGCCCGCCACCCGATGTGCGATCGGCGCGTGCGGGCCCAGCGCGAGACCGTGATGGCAGGAAATGCTGCCGTGATACGCTACCATGACATCATGGCAAAGACCATTTCGCTTCGTCTCTCCGACGATGTCTACGAGGCCGTCAAACGCCACGCCGCGGCCGACAACCAGTCGATGAACGCCTGGATCGAAACCCTGCTTGACATCGAAGACATGCGCCGGCGCTGCGCAGCACACGGCCAGTGGATGTCAGAGCATCCCGAAGCCGTCGCCGCCACCGAAGCATGGGCTGACAAGAACCTCGAAGAGTTACCGCGTCGGTGACAGCGCGCCGCAGGGAGATCTGGTCTCTCGACAACGACGCCGAGGTTCTCGTAATCTCCTCGACCTTCTATAACGAAATCGCATCCGAACCAACCGTCATCGTGGTACCCGTCTACTCCGGCGAACCCGACGCGGGATTCGGTGTTCCTGTTGGTCAGCGTACCTGGGCCGCACCAGGATTCATCACCAGCCTGCGCAAAACACGTCTCGCCAAACACCTTCGCGACATCGACCTGCAGGCCCTCACTGATGTGAACAATATGCTGTTCAAGATCCTTGCAACGCCAGACCGCTGACCACCGCGCGGTGCCATGTGCCCGCGCGGTGTGTAAGCCTCCTCGCCCAGCGCTGGATCACCGACCCCGACAGCCCGACCTGGCCGCGCACACTGATCGGATGTCGAGTGGGAATGAGATCAAGCGCGCAGATCGTCGATATCGCTCAAGCAATCAGGAGCTGGAGCGAAGGTAGCGGCTGACGACCATGACGCTGACGTACTTGGCGCCGTAGCGCCAGCGCGGCTGACTGTGTGCGCGATCCCGTGGTCCAGGTATCGTCTAGCGGGAGTTTCCGGGCTACGGTGGGTGGTGGTCTGATTCTTGCTGATGGCAGGGTGTTTTCGGGCAGCCTGGGTGTATTACCCAACGTGGCCGGTCGTGCTGGGTGGTGTGTCAGCGGGTGGGCGCGTATTGGTGAATGTCGAACAGGTCGGCTAGTTTTCGCTGGGTGGGGGTCATGTCGGTGAGAATGCGTTGCACGCGGGGGCGTCCCTTGCTCCCCTCGTGGTAGAGCAGCACGGTCTCTTCGATGCCGGCGAGTTGGTCGAGCAGCTCACGCACCGACAGGTGCAGCCCGCCCTGTTGGGCGTGGCGGCGCATCAGGTGGGCGACAGCGAGGGCGAGCACGCAGTAGAACACGTGGACACGAATCTTGGAGTCGGTCCAGTGGTGCATCGGGCTAAACGAGACCACGTGTGGGTCTTTAAGTTGGCGAAAGCCGAATTCGGCGTCGGATTGGGAGCGGTAGGCGGCCACGATGTCGGATACCGGCCAGTCGCGGTTGGTGAACAGGATTCGTTTCCCGAACAGCCGCTGTTCGAGGCGGGCGCGAGCGGCGGTGTCGGTGCGCCAGGTCAGTCGCAGCTGAGCGGGCGTCTTGCCGGTGAGGGTGACGGTAATGATATCGGAGACCCAGCGGGGTTTGCAGATGGCGGCGATCTCGGCCTCGACCTGGTCGCGGGGGCGGCGGGTGTGGCCGCGGGCCAGGCGGGCGGCCAGCTCTGCGAACCGCCGCCGCGCCTTGGCCAGGGTCTGGTCTAGACCGCGGGACTGCTTGGCCGCCAGGTTTTCCGAATGCGTGAGCACGGCGCGGCGGGTCACGCCCAGCGCGGTGACGGTGGTGTCGACGTAGCGCAATCCGGGGTAGCGCTCAGGGTCCACCGGCCGATACGCGCGCTCGGGGATCGCCAGCAGCTCGGGGTGATCACTGGGCGGCAGCGATCCGACGAACCCGATAACGTGCTTTTCGACGACCTGGTGGTTGTCGGTGCTGTTCTGTCCGGCGTCGTAGACCACGGTCAGCGACTCCACGCCCTCGACCAGGTCTCGGTAGCGGGTGACCAGCTCGTCGACGACCGTGCTGAACTGGGTGACGTCGGGCCGGTCGCCGGGGTAGGCGTGACTGATCACCGGCACCCCGCCGTCGCGGGTGACCACCAGCGCCAGCCCAACCAGCCGCAGATCGGTGCGTTTTTGTTTGGCCTTGCCGCGCTGGGCGATCGGGGCGCGCTGGTTGCCGGTGTCGATAAAGGTGGCGAAGTTGGTCATATCCAGCGCCAGCCCGGTCAAATCGAGCCCGAACTCGCTCACCATCGCGCGCCCGAGGCGGGTTTCGATCTCGCGCAGCTCGGTTTCGCCGAGGCGGTCCATCGCGTCCCAGAACCGGCGATGATCCAGCGCGGCCCGGCCCAGCTTGACCCAGCGCGGCCCGGCCGTGGTGGCCCACCAATCGGCGAACTCCCGCTTGGAGCAGGCGTCGACGATCCGGTTCGCGCACGCCAACGCAAGATAGGTGCCCAGCGCTGCGGCCGCGTCCGCCCGCCGCGGGACCACTTCATCGACGACGCCGATCACGTTTAGCCGGGTCAGCGTCGACCACACCGCGGCCAGATCCCCGAACCGCTTGTGTTGGCTGCGGATTGGCTGCCCGCCCGGCGTCTGCGTCAACTTGGCCAGCACCTCCTCGGCGCTGCCCAGATACTGCTGGGACACGATGCGCGGCTTGCCCCCCACCCGCGCGGATTCGACCAGGTAGTAGTAGGTCTGTTTGCCACGCCGCTTCCCCACAATCGAGGCCATATATGGGTAATACACTCCCGTCACACAAACCTCAAGCACCACAGCACAAGACACGCCGCTCAGCTACGCAGCCCGGAAACTCCCGCTAGGCGCTGTTAATGAATAACACGCTGGTTTAGGTCGGGGCACGGGGCCGCTCGGGGATGAGCGTGTAGTTCCATTCGCCGTGGAAGTCGTGGCGGCGTAGCGCGTGTTGTTCGAGGTCTTTCATCTGCTGATCGGTGACCTTGATGCCTTTGGGGTAGCTGCCGGTGTCGAGCTCGGCGTGCACGGTGAGCCCGGTGCGGGTGGTGGTCGCGGCGATGGTGTTGACGATGACCTGGTGGCTTTCCAGGGGTCGGCCGCGCCAGTTCATCGAGATGTGCGAGAAGAGTCGATGTTCGATCTTATTCCACTTCGATGTTCCGGGTGGTAGGTGGCAGACCGTGACCTCGAGGCCGGTCTCATCGGCGAGGCGGGCGAGTTCGGTCTTCCACAGTCGGGTGCGGTAGCCGTTAGAGCCGCCGCCGTCGGCGCAGATCAGCAGCCGCCGCGCGTTCGGGTAGGTGGCGGATCCCCTGGTGCGCCACCAGGTTCGGATGGTGGCGACGGCGAACTCGGCGGTGTCGTGGTCGGTGCCCACCGACACCCAGCCGGTGTCGGCGGCGACATCGTAGACGCCGTAGGGAGTTATTTTGCCCAAGTCGGTGTCCATGAAGTCGTGGACGTTGGTCTGCTGCGGCTCGCCTTTCGGTTGCCATTCCCGCCCACTGTTTTTGAACCTGCCGACCAGTTCCTTCTTCTTGGCGTCCACGCTGATCACCGGACACTCGGCCTGCTGGTGCTCGCGCACTCGGTCGTTGAGGTAGCGGAACTGGGCGTCGCGGTCCGGGTGCTGGCCGCCCTCGATCGTCTTCGCGTTGGCCTGCAGGCTGAACCCCTCGGCCTTAAGCAGCTTCGCCACGGTCGGCGGCGAAATCCGGTGTCCCGCAGCCGACATCGCCTCAGCCAGGTTGCGCACCGACTTGGTCGTCCACCGCAGCGGCGATTCCGGATCCCCGCGCGAGGTGGGCTCGACCAGTGACAGCAGCGCGGTACGCACCCCTGCGTCGGTCTCGGTCAGCGGCTTGCGGCCACCACCCGGGCGGCGAGTACGCCCCAGCGGCTCTTCCCCGGCGTCGAGTTCGGCGACCCCCTTCGACACCGTCACCGCGCTCACCCCTGCCGCACGCGCGACGGTTTTGATCCCGCCGTGGCCCAGCGCCCGCGCCTCCGCGCCCATCACCAGCCGCCGCTGCCGCTCGTCCAGATGTGGCAGCACCGCAGACAATTTCGCTGCCAGCGACTCCTCTGAGCACATGGCTCCAGCCATATCACGAGCATGGCAGGCCGCAGATCAAAAGTAAATGTTATTCTTTAACGTGTCCTAAGTCCCCCTCCGCAGGATTCCACACCTGTGAAAACGCAGTCGGAGGCGTACCGGCCTGGGGGCCAGACGCAGCAAACGAACCTAGGCTAGGTGTCTCGCAGGGTCGGGTCA
>DASPOT010000260.1:0-43521 GCA_035625875.1 Mycobacterium sp.
ATCGGCCGGACTCCGGTTCCGCGCCGAGAGGGTCCCGCCCGTGTGCCCATGGTTCGGCCGGCTCAAACAGTGCCGCCGCCGAGGCCACCAAGTCAGGGCGCGGGAACCGCAGCCGCAGGGCGTCCGCGGCCAACAGCTCCGCGTCAACGCCGCCCTCGACGGTGTCGCGGACACTTTTGGCACATATAACAAGCCCGCCGGCGTTGGCGTGGGTGGGGCCTGCGCCGTGGCCGTCGTCCGGCCGACCGCTGCCGCTCTCGCGCCCTGCGGCCTTGACGGCCTCGGGCGCTCGCGGCCTCCCGCCGTCCACGGCGGTAGCTACAGCCCGAGGCGGCCCACACGTGGTTTGTTGTGATGTCGGTACTCGCTTCCCCGTCGAGGAAGTCGAGCCGCTGACCGATGACGCGATGCTGAGCATCGGGGTACCTGCTCCCCGGAACCCCCGACGCTGCTCATTAAAAAAACAGCGGCGGGGAAGTCCCTTGTCGGGAGTGCAAGCACCGTGTCCGGTTTATGTCCGATCTGCGGACCAACTGAATACGTCAGCCCTGCTCAATACGCCGCATACGACGCACGGAAACACATAAACCGCAGGGCAAAGGTTATTCCGCCCGCTTCACACGCGGGAGGTCGCTGGTTCGATCCCAGCCGGGACCACACCATATCGACGCTGGTCACAGCCTATTTTTGAGTGATTCCCCGGGCGGCGTGCCAGCTACGTGTCAGATGATTCAGCAAACGTCAGGCATCGGGGCGTGTCCCGCTCGAAAATGCGCAAGAAGGCTTCGTCATGACCCCGCACGGTACGCCCGGCATACGACAAGAGCCCCGCACGCCACGGTGGGGAATCGCCGGGCATGCGGGGTGTCGCCACAGAGCACAGAGGGGAGTCGGGAGAATCCGATGAGCGCCGCGCAGCGCAATCCACGCCTACGCCGACGAAGACGCCCGATGAGCCCTCCGTTCTGACTAGGACTGTGGCGGGTCGGCCGCCGCAGGTGGCTGCCCTGCCGCGATGTGCGAGAATCGGCAGATGATCGACGTTGATCTGCCTCACACCGAGGGGATTCCGGAGATCGTGAGGTCATTCGCCGCATGCGTGGCGTCGATGACCGAAACGCCATTATCCGATGTACCCCAGCCACGAGCCGACCTGCGCGGAGCCATCGCGTATTGGCGAAGCTGGCTGGCCGGCCGAGGCGCCGGGCTGGTTCCGATCGCGAACCCCGCGCGGTTCACCTGGCCCGGCTACTGGCTCGCCGTTCTCGGGGACATGGACGGCGAGCGACCCGCCGATGACCGGACAGCGGTGCTGATGTTCGGCACCCCTTCCGGGGTCGTCCTCAGCCCGCAAGATCCTGCTCTCTTGGGCGCCGCAGCGACCGATCTGCCAGTCCGCGAGGGTTACGTGCTATCTGGGCTTGATCCGGCATTCACCACGCCCGGTGCGGCGCTGCCCTCACTGCGCGGCAGAGTCGAAGCGATCGCGGTGGCAGAACAGGCGACTGCCCCAATGCGCCAGGTGGAACGGGCGCGGGCTCTGGCTGGCCGAGGGCTCGACGGAGACCGCTACGCGGCGAAAGCAGGAACGTTCACTCCGGCCAATGACACCGCACGCGGCTACGACCTCACGCTCATCGCAGCCGAAGTCCTTGACGAGCTGGTGTTGCCCAGCGGCGGCAACATCGAGCACGTCGAGGCGCGTCGCAATATCGTGACTCGCGGGGTCGACCTGAACGCTCTGGTCGGACGTCGGTTTCGTATCGGAGACGTCGAGTGCCTGGGCCAGCGCCTGTGTGAGCCGTGTTCCCACCTGGAACGCCTCACCACGGAGGGCGTGCTCCGCAGCCTGATCCACCGGGGGGGCCTGCGCGCCGACGTCCTCACCGACGGGCAGATCAGTACGGGCGCAGTCATCGAGACGATCGACTAAGAACGGCTACGCCACGGCGGCGGCGATCGAGCGTTTCGTCACGTGACACGCCAGGCGCTCAATGCGCGGGGATGCCGGCCTGTTGCCATCTGCTTCGCTGGTGGATGCTTCAGGAAAGGTCTCGGCTTGCCGCGCCGGGGCCTTTTCGCTGTCAGGAGGCGGCGACATGCGCACCTCCGTTGGGTGACAGCGCAGCGTCGATGTCCGACAGGCGAATCCGCACGACGCGCACGCCGAGCGTCCGGGCCGGGAGGCGGCCATCGAGGATCATGTTGCGGACGGTCTTGGTGGTGACGCCGAGATAGTCGGCTGCGGTGGCGATGCTGACGAGCCGGTCGTCGCAGGAACGCACGAAGGTGCTGAAGGTGCCAGGCGCCGTAGTTGTCTTGCGTGACATGGGTTTTCCCATCGGTCGGTGTCGACCGATTCAGGCATCAGATGCGCTTGTGAGTGCGATGTTGGCCGCTGAGCTTCCCATCGGGAGCGCCATAACGCCGCTCAACCGGAACACCGACATCCTCACACGAATCGACGACGTTTTCGACACAGACCACTATCCACGACGGGTCAACGACGGCTACATCGGTGCGGATCCAATCGCCGCTTGGGTTGACGCAAACGCGACCTAGGGTTGGAGATGATCCTGAACGACACTGCTTGACCCCATACTCGAAATACGCTGCGACGCAAGGTTTTAACTCATGGGCTATGTCGTGCCGTTTACCGCCGTTAGATACACATATACCAAAAGGCCAGGTCAGGCGCTCTCATAATCCGTTGGTCGCCCCACATCTCAAGCTCCCCTTGCTGGTGGAGTGGTCATATTCCAAACGTGCGGTATTCGTCGGCGGCGCGTCACGTCAGGATCCGACAGTCAGGTTGGTAGTGAATGCCTCCACGCAGCGCACGGTGGTATCAATCAGGTATCATCCAGATCATGGGAATGACTCTGCGCCCCAGTGAGCAGCAGGCAGAAGCGCTGCGCCGGCAGGCCGCCGCCGAAGGCCGGTCGATGCAGGCTGTTGCGCTATCGGCCATCGACGAGTACATCGCCCGCCGGGCGCACAAGGCCAAGGTCGCCGCGGCGCTGCAGCGTGTCGTCCGCGAGGAGGCCAGGGTTTTGAAGCGCCTTAAGGACGCATGACTGACTACCTGGATCTCGAAGACCTGCTGGAAATTGCCCGAGAGGCCGTCGGAAGGGATGTCGAGGTCAGGGACTACGGCTTGCTCGAATCGGCTCTGGCGCGGCCCCGCGCCTCGGTGTTTGGCCAGGATGCCTACCCAAATCTCCACCTTAAGGCCGCCGCGCTGCTGCACTCCCTGGCATGGAATCACGCGCTGGCGGACGGCAACAAGCGACTTGCGTGGACAGCCTGCCGGACGTTCCTGGCCATCAACGCTCAGTGGATTAGCGCGCCGGAGGACGAGCGCTTCGACTTTGTGATCGGGGTGGCCACCGGTGCAATGTCCGATCTCGACGAGATCGCAGAACAACTCCGCACCTGGAGCTACCAGGAGGGCTGAGCTGCCGGATGCGGATGCGGGGAGCCGACCGTGACAGAGTTTGACTGACGACAATTTTGACGACAACCGCGACGACAGCTGCTCCCTCAACCACCATCGCTACAACGCCGAAACGTCATCATCGTGCCTGGTCACAAGTTCTGCCTGCTCCTGGCAGTGTGATGAAGCGGGGTAAGTGGAGCGTGAATCGTCCTTCTGGGAGTGTCGGCGTCGGGTGAAGACTGACCCTTGAGCGTCGGCTGAATTGGACCCCCTCCGTTGACGCTGAGGATGTGATGTCAGTGGAGGATTGGGCTGAGATCCGTCGGTTGCACCGGTCGGAGGGGCACCAGCAGTTCCTCCCGGAGGGCGACACAGAACGGCCGGTGCACGAGGTGCAGCAACTGACATTGAACATGATCCAGGAGCTGGTCGGTGAGGGTCTGTTCTTGTTGGGCACGCCGGCGGGAGTCCGTCGGCGCAGTGCCCGGGCAGGCGCCGCGCTACACCTTTGTGGCCGGTGAAGCGCCGCGATACCGGGGCGCGAAGCGCGCACGGGCACATCACGAGTTTTGTGAATGCCCCGACCGGGTAGCCGCTTACCAGCGCGCAATCAGCCCGGCGCGCCAATTCAGGACTATGCAGAGGAGGAAACCAATGGCCGATGCCGCCGTTAACTCTCCCGGCGATGTGGTCGATTTCTTGGTTGGCCAGCACCAGCAGATCAAGTCATTGTTCGCCCAGACGCTGTCCAGCTCGGGGAAGCAACGGGAGAACGCCTTCCTCGAACTCCGGCGGCTGTTGGCGGTGCACGAAACCGTCGAAGAGGAGATCGTTCACCCGCGCGCCAAGCGCAAGCTGTCCAACGGGCAGAAAGTGGTCGGGGCCCGGCTGGAGGAAGAGCACGAAGCCAAAACGGTTCTCGCCGAGTTGGAGAAGCTCGATGTCGATGCCAAGGAATTTACCCGTCAATTGACTGAGCTTCGTGATGCCGTGCTCGACCACGCCGAACATGAAGAGCAGGACGAGTTCGCCAAGCTTGAGCAGCACTTGAGCAATGATGAGCTCGAGCGGATGGGTCGGGCCGCCAAGCTTGCCGAATCGATCGCGCCCACCAGGCCGCACGCCGGCGTGGAATCCCAGGTGGCCAATCTGTTCGCCGGCCCGTTCGCGGCGATGCTGGACCGGGCCCGCGACGCCATCCTCGGGAAACGCTGATCAGACCGCGAGCTTCGGTGCCCGTCTGAGGGACATGCCCCCAGCATGACGACATTGGGCTACTTCCTCTCCTGCGAAGAGTTCCATCCCGACGGGTTGGCCAGGCCGTTCGAGCCGAGTCCGCCGGCTTCGAACTGCTCTGGATTTCCGACCACTTCCATCCGTGGAATGACCAGCAAGGCCACAGTCCGTTCGTATGGTCGGTGATTGGGGCGCTGTCGCAAGCCTGTTCGCTGCCGGTCACCACCGCTGTCACCTGCCTGATCATGCGGATCCACCCTGCGGTGATCGCGCAGGCGGCAGCGACCTGCGCTGCCCAACTACCGCGGACGCTTTTTCATTGTGGAGCCGCGTCTACACGCTGTCGGAGGACGCTGCCCCTATCTACGTCTCCTATCTATGTCTCCGCGTTCGGGCCGCGTGCCGTCCGGTGGCCGGGGCGGATCGGGGACGGCTTCCAGAGCACCATGCCGGAGCTAGTTTCCGAGTTCCACGAGGCTGGCGGAGCCGGCAAGCCCACCCAGGCCGGGTTCAAGGTCTGCCACTCGCGGACCAAAGAGGATGGCGTCGCACCGCTCACACGCTGTGGCGGGCCGAGGAGCTGCCAGGGCAGCTGAACCAGATCTTGCCTACACCAGCACATTTCGAACAAGCGCCCAGTCTTGTTTCTGCTGCATCTGCGGTGGAACGATCGGTGCCCCGCGGGCCGGACGCCAAACCCTATATCGACCGTATCGGTGAATTCACCGATGCGGGTTTCAACGAGGTGTACGTCCAGCAGATCGGTCCGCGGCAAGACCGCTTCTTCGACTTCTGGGAATCGGAGATTGCACCCGAGTTCGCCGCCTAAATTGAAAGCATCATGGCTACAACGGAGAAAACGGGTGCGGCGCGCTATTTGCCCGAAGACCGCAGGCTAGGTTCACTCGAGGCCGCGGCAAGGCGGTGCCGGGGCTGCTCGTTGTACCAGAACGCCACCCAAACGGTATTCGGTCATGGTAAGCGCGATGCGCCGATCATGTTCGTGGGTGAGCAGCCGGGGGACCGGGAGGACCGCGAGGGGCTGCCGTTCGTGGGCCCGGCAGGGCGATTGCTCGCACGGGCGCTCGAGGACGCGAACATCGACCCCGAGCTGACGTATCAGACCAACGCCGTCAAACACTTCAAGTTCACCAGGAAGACCGGGAAACGGCGGATCCACCAGAAACCCAGCCGCACCGAAGTTGTCGCGTGCCGGCCCTGGCTCATCGCCGAAATCGAGACCGTGCAGCCGCGGGTGATCGTGTGCCTGGGCGCGACCGCCGCACAGTCGTTGATGGGCACGGCGTTTCGAGTTACCACCTATCGCGGTCAGCTCCTGGACTTGCCTGCGGAGGTCGAGGTGCACGTGGAGCCAGAACCATTTGTGGTAGCCACCGTTCACCCGTCGGCAGTTGTACGTGATCGCAGCGCGGGTCGCCGCGAGAGGTACAGATTGTTCGTCGACGATCTTCGCAGGGCGCGAACGAGTACGGATACGCGGTAGCCCGACCTTCGCGATGTACGCCAATGACGCCTCCACCTTTCGGCAAGTGCCGCTCAGAGGGGCCAGTCTGAAGACATCCGAGGGTATCGTCCAGACCGTCCGCGTGTGTGACACCTACCGGGCATTGGTTTCGTGCTGCGGCCGCATGACGACACGCACAATCGAGTGCCTTGCCGGCCCACGCCTTTCAAGGCATCCGGCCGACTCACGGCCGGCGGTGTCGCAGCACTTGCGTGTGCTCAAAGGTGCCGAGTGGGTGGTGGAATCGATCGCCGGAACCCGTCGGCTGTATCGCATCAACCGGTCGGGACTCCAGGTTGTCCGCGACTACTTCGACCGGTTCTGGGAAACGGCGCTGGACAACTTCGCCATTCTTGCCGCGGCCGAAGCGGAAGCCGACATCCAAGCATGTGAAACGAACCCTGTGCGGTCCGATGAGGGTCGCACCGATGAGGAGTGAGGAGCATCAATGGGTACCGAGTCAGCGGCTGCCGTCGAGATTGTCCGATCAGTGAGCGTGCCGCTCCCACAGGCGCGGACCTTCGAGTTGTTGACCACACGAATGACCGAGTTCTGGCCCAGAGAACATTCGATCGGTAGCTCAGAGACCGCCGAAGTGGTGATCGAACCCGCTACCGGCGGGCGCTGGTTCGAACGCGGGGTGGACGGCAGCGAATGCCTGTGGGGCCAGGTCGCAGTCTGGGATCCGCCACGAGAAGTCGTGCTGCTCTGGCCGATCGGTGCTGACTGGCAGTTCGACCCGGACTTCGAGACCGAGGTCGAGGTGACGTTCGCTGAAGATGGACCCGATCGCACCCGACTGGATTTGCGCCACCGCAACTTACAGCGCTACGGAGACAGCACCGACAGATGCGGGCGATCTTCGATCATCCCGATGGCTGGACGGCCATGCTGGTTCGCTTCGTCGACTTCGCCACCGCATCGTCGTCGGGTGCCGAAACCGCCCCGCCGTCACTAAGGTCGTGATGCCAATGAAGGACTCGACCACTATGCAGATGGCGCGCGAGGAGCGGGGAGACTTCGCGGAGCTGCTCGCCGGACTATCGCCCGGGCAGTGGGACCAACCCAGCCTGTGCGAGCGCTGGCGGGTGCGCGACGTCGTCGCCCACGTGCTCAGCTACGACGAGCTCAGCCCATTGGGGCTGGTCTGGCGATTCGCCAAAGGTGGGTTTATTCCGAACCGTGTCAATGCGATTGGTGTCGCCGAGTACGCCACTCGATCCCCTAAGCAGCTCACCGAGCTGATGCGTGCCTGTATCCCGCCGCGGGGTCTCACGTCGGGCTTCGGGGGCATGATCGCCCTGGTCGACGGCATGATCCACCAGCAGGACATTCGCCGGCCCCTCGGCATCCCGCGCACCATTCCCCAGCAGCGCCTGCGCGTCGTGCTGGACTATGCCCTCACCGCTCCTGCGGTGCGCGGTGCCAGGCGCGCCCGCAGCGTACGGCTGGTCGCAACCGGCCTCGACTGGACCCACGGCAGCGGACCGGAGGTAAAGGGTCCCGGAGAAGCGTTGCTGATGGCCATGGCGGCGCGCCCTGACGCTCTCAATCAGCTGTCCGGGCCGGGGAAAACGGTTCTGGCCCAACGCATCTGCCGCTAGCCTGACAAGCGGGTCGCTGAGCGTCGCAGCGACGCCCGGCACCGTAAGGTGTTCAGCTCCCTGGCAGCGAGGTTCACCAGCCGGGAGATCCAGCGGCGGCTGCCGACAGGGCAGAGTCCACGGTTGGATGAACGGGCAGCAGGCCGCTCAGCCCGCAAGTCCCAATGACGCGGGAGACTACCGGCTGACGGCTCACCAGGCGCAGATCGACACCGCGACGGCGGCATCGATACGACTCGTCGGCTAGCACAGCGAATGCGCAGCAACCCATGAAATCCACACCGTTGGTATCGATGACCAGTGGTCCGGGTGGGGCCGCCGCGGCGGCTGCCTCGCAGAGCAGGTGGCGCCAGGTGCCCTCGTTCCAGGCATCGATCTCACCGCCGGCGTAGACCATCACCGCTGAGCCGTCGCGCTGAGTGGTCGCCCTCAGGGTGCTGTGCGAATCGCCCAGCTCCGAAATCAGACGCGTGCTCAGCATCAGGTGGCTAGGAACTGGTTCTGCGGTGGCTAGGTTCATGGTGCACTCCTAATCGACAGGCGCCGAAGCGCCGCGATGGATGCCCGTCCTACGTATCTGAAGACAGGATGGATGCCCGTCCTACGTGGCTGAAGACAGAACGTCTGCTTTGCAGATCTAATTTGTATAACGAGACAGGCCGGTCTGTCTAGACGGTGCCGTTAAGAGTATGGTAAGGCGCGTCATGACAACCCCCGGTGTTACGGCGACGTCGCCTCCCGCATCGGCGCGCGAGCGCATCTTGAGCACGGCGTATGACCTGTTCACGCGCCGCGGCGTCCGCGCGGTGGGCACCGACGAAGTGATCGAACGGGCCGGCGTGGCCAAGGCCACGCTGTACCGGCACTTCCAGACCAAAGACGATCTCGTGCTGGCGGTGCTGCAGCGCCGCGAACAACTATGGACCCGCGGGCTGGTCGAGGCAGAGTCGCAGCGACGCGGCAACACCCCCGAAGAACAACTGCTAGCTATCTTCGATGTTTTCCACGATTGGTTCCAGCAACGCGAAAATTTCGAAGGCTGCTCATTCATCAACGTCTTGCTGGAGATGGGTGCCGATCACCCTGCTGGACGGGCTAGCGTCAGCTATCTAGACAACATTCGCGGAATCGTGCGCGAACGCGCCCAGGCCGCCGGACTGCTCGACATCGACGACTTCGCCCGGTCATGGCACATCCTGATGAAGGGCTCCATCATCGCCGCTGCCGAAGGCGACCTGGATGCCGCCCACCGCGCCCAGGACATGGCCCGCGTTCTCATCGAGCAACACCGACCACCAGCCCAGTAGCGGCCGGGCTCGAGCTGATTGCCCGGCTCCTCCTCAGGCCGTTCCGGCCCGCATCGTCGCCGGGCTTGAGTTGATTGCCCGGCTTCTCCTCAGGCCGTTCCGGCCCGCATCGTCGCCGGGCTAGGCAGCCGTGGTATCGGATTTGCGATAGTGCTCGGCTTCGAGTTCGGCGATCGCGCGGGAGGTACGTTCGCGCAGCAAGGCGGCGGCGATAAGGCCACTCACGACGGCGACGACGAGCGCGATCCACGAGAAACGCTCTAGCCAGCGTTCGGCCGCGACCCCGGCGTAATAGACGAGCGCGGTAGTGCCGCCGGCCCAGCAGACCGCGCCTGAGACGTTGGCTGCCAAAAAACGCGGATAGCGCATCTGCAACGCCCCGGCGAGCGGTCCGGCGAACATCCGCAGTAATGCAATGAAACGCCCGAAGAACACCGCCCGCACACCCCAGCGGTTGAACAAGCGTTCGGCAAACGCCACGTGCCCAGGACCGAAGTGCTTGGGAAACCGCCGGCCGAGCCAATCGAAGAGCGGCATGCCAAGCCGGCGGCCGACCGTGTAGCCGATCGAGTCGCCGACCGCTGCTCCGATCACCCCGGCGGCGCCGACCCCAATCGGGTTGACTGCCAGTTCGTGACGTGACGACAGCAGCGCCGCGCTGACAAGCACGATCTCGCCGGGAAGCGGAATGCCCAGGCTCTCGATCCCGACCACGGCGCCCACCATGACGTACACCGTGAGAGGCGGGATCGACTGCAGCAGGGAGTCGACCATCACAACTCAAGGATGCCTGACTCAGTGCGAGAGGGCCTGCGGTGGGCCGCCCAGCGTAGCCAGCGGTCAGGCAACCCGGGTCTGGATTTGCGACCTGCGTGTCGACGCCCAGTCCGCGATCGGGAACCCGGGCTTGGTATCGCAGAGCGAGAGCACCAGAGCCGCCCGCGCCACCACTGTTAACCCGTAGTCACAGGTCCAATCCGGATTGGTCATGGTCCACACCAAGACGTCATCCGCCGGTACGGCGAAAAAGCTGAGTCGCAGTGGCTGAGATTCCCCGATCGGGGCGACACCGACGGCCTCGCCACTGCATTTGGACACGGCACTGAAGCCATTCCACACCACCGCGTGGGCGTCCAAAGGTTTGTCGTAGATGTCGACTGATTCGGCGTACATCGCCGAGCCGCCGAAACTGTATGCCGAGTCGGCGTAGTCGGACGAACCCGGGGGTCGAAGTGGTGAGCCCTTGAACAACATCGCCGCCGAACATTCGAGCGGCCGCGCGCTGGTGAAGTAGTTGTCGCCCACCGGCGCCGCGGTTGCCGGGCCGACAGGAGTGCGATCGCCGTCGCGCAGCAGCAGGTCACGCGCTGTGATCGGCGCACGCGCCGGTGTCGATGTCCGCGTCGGTTGCGAGGTCGACACCCCCGGCCCGGGAGCCCGGATCGCGCGCCCAGTCACCGATGTTGCGCACGCGGTTTGCGTCACCGCGACGAGGATTAATATCGCCGCGGCGCAGAACGTGTGCCGCTTCGTGTTATTCACTGTCGGATCTTGCCTTCCGTGCGCATTCAGCTCGTACGCTATCGCAGGTAGCGTCTCTGTCATGCAGAAGAAGGGTGGAACCCGACGAGCCTCGAGCCGCCAGCCCACCGATTCGCTTGCGCCCCAGTATCCGATCGAGTCGGTCGACAACGCCCTGAAGTTGCTGTTGCTCTTGGGGGAGCAGCCTCAGATCCGATTGAGCGAGGCAACTCGGTATCTGGGTGTGGCGTCATCGACCGCGCACCGGCTGCTGGCGATGTTGACCTACCGCGGCTTTGTCCGGCAAGACCCGGTGTCGAAGGCTTATCTGCCGGGTCCGGCGTTGACCGGTGTGGCGTTTGCGATCTTCGGCCGCATCGACATTCAGCGAGCCGCCACGCCGGTCATGCGCAGCCTGAGCGAACGACTACGGGAATCGGTTCATGTCGGGATGCTCGACGGCGCCGCCGTGCGTTTCATCGCCGCGGTCGAGGGCCCGACCGCGGTGCGGGTGGCCTCGCGGCTCGGGCGCGCGATGCCAGCGCATTGCACCTCGACAGGCAAGGTCATGCTGGCCCAGTTGTCCGAACCGGAATTGCGTCAGCTGCTGCCGAACGAGAAGCTAGAGCGGATTACGGCGCACTCGATCGGTAGCCGTACCGAATTGCAGGTTGAGCTTTCTCGTATCCGTGAACGGGGCTATGCCGTCAATCGCGAGGAGAGCGAGGAGGGCGTTGCTTCGGTTGCAGTGCCGATACCGACTCGGGCGCCGGGGCTGCAGCTCGCGCTCAATGCTGCGGCCCCCAAGCACCGGCTGAGCAGATCCCAGTACGCCGCGGTGGCGGCCGCGCTTGTGGAGGCAGCCGAGGAGATTGGCGACCAACTCGGCTAGACCCGCTATTCGGCTGCGATACGAGCGACCTCATGCCGCCAGGCCGCCTCGACAGTGAAGCCAGGCCCCAAGTCTGGCAGGTCATCCCAATCCCGGTCGTCGATGTCGCGCAGGCTGCCGCCAGCAGACAGCACGAGCAGCGACATGCCCTGATCGGTCATGGGCAGCTCCAATCTCGGGCCCAGAAAGATATTATCTGCTTTACAGAGAGCAGTTCCGCTAAGTAGAGCATGTCGCAGCCAGATGTCATCGTCAACACTCGACCCCACAGCGAATGTGATCGCTCGGTGTGCCAGCGCGCAACACCAGCTGACCCGCGCATCGGTTGTCACGAAACACGGTTGCCGTCAATGACTTCGGAACGACAACGTTCTCTACAGGTAGCCATGAACTAATTCACAGGCGCTGCACAGGCAAAGGTCGACGGCCCCTGTTACAGTGATGTTTCGTCCACGCCCACGCTGGCGTGCGCGGGTCAGCGCGCGGCTACGTAAGGCATTGTCTTCGCGCCGTCATTCTCGGCATCTGCGGAAGGGGCTGGTGCGTTGGTTGAGCGGTCGCGGCGTGTGGAGAACCGGCTGCACAGGTTTGCGATGTGGGTGCTGGCGGTGCTGGGGCGTCAGGAGTGGCTGGATCGGCCCAGTTATCGGTTGGAGCACGTCCTGACGTTCGTATTCAACGCGTTGGGGGGTACCCGGGATCGGGTGACCAACGTGTTGCACGGGGTGTGGTTGGGTCATCCGCTACACCCGTCGTTGGCGTCGCTGGCGACCGGGTCGATCGCGACGACGGTGGCCCTGGACGCGCTTTCTGTGTTGCCGGGCCGGCCGGCTGCGGAAGTGCGCGACGCCTCGCGGTTTGCTCGGCGGGCGCTGGGTGTGGGGATCCTGGCGAACGCAGGTGCGGCGGTGACCGGGGTGACCGACTGGCAGCACACCCATGAGCAGTCACGCCGGATCGGACTGGTGCATGGGGTGCTCAACACCGTCGCGATGGGCCTGTATGGGTTGTCGTGGTGGGACCGGCGCCGTGGCCGCCATCTGCGGGGAGTGGCCGTGACTGCGGTTGGTTATGGGATCACGCTGGCCAGCGCTTATCTGGGTGGGGCGTTGGTGTTCGAGTCCGGGGTGGGCATGGATCAGTCCGGTAAGCGGCTGGGCCTGCCGGAGTGGACCCCGGTGCTGCCGCTGCAGGAGCTGGCCGAGGGCCGCCCGCAGCGGGTGCAGGTCGACGGGGCCGGGTTGATCCTGTACCGGTCCGGGGAGAAAGTGACCGCGGTTGGTGAGTATTGCCCGCATTTGGCGGCGCCGATGGTCGATGGCTGGATCGATCGCGGCCGCGTCGTGTGCCCGTGGCACGGGTCCCGGTTTGACATGGATTCCGGTGAAGTGTTGCGAGGTCCGGCGGTGACGCCGCTGCCGTGTTATCAGACCCGTCTGGTCGACGGCATGGTGGAGTTGCGCGGCGGGGAACAAAACCCGGTTCGGGTTGGGAGAGGAGTGGCGTAGTGAACGCCTACACCGTCTTGCAGGACCACCACAAGGTGCTCAGAGGGCTGGTCAAGAAGATCAGCTCAGCGCCGGCGGCCAGCCCCGAGCGTCAGGAGTATCTCGATGAGCTGCTGGTCGAACTGGACATCCACTTTCGCATCGAAGACGACCTGTATTACCCGGCCCTGTCGGCGGCCAGCACTTTGGTGGCGATCGCGCATGCCGAGCATCGCCAGGTCATCGACCAGCTCGCCGTGCTGCTGCGCACCCCGCCCGGCGCGCCGGGCTACGAAGACGAATGGCGGTCCTTCGCCACCGTTTTGGAAGCGCACGCCGACGAAGAAGAGCGCGACATGATCCCCGCACCCCCACCGGTGCAGCTCAGCGACGAAGAACTCGACACCCTGGGTGACCAGATGGCCAGCCGCATCAAAGAGCTACGCGACTCCACCGCGCACAAACTCCATGTGCGGGGCAGAAAGGCCTTAATGCGAGCGATGTAGCCACTCGCAGCTTCGGCGATCCTTTAAACCGCGCGGCAGAACGGCACAAGCCCGGAAGCGGACAAGACCGGAGTGTGCCAGGCGCTGCTATCGATTCATCCTTGACCCGCCGCCCAAGTGGGGTGGGATAGGAACCATGCGGGCTGAAGTATTGCGGGAGCGACTGAAATGAACCGCGTGGAGATCGCTGTACGCCGAATCGATCGTTTTCAACAGCGCTATGGGATCGCCGGTCTGCCGTTCGCGGTCATCCAGAAGTTCGGCAACGATCAGGCCGGCGGGAAGGCCACCGTCATCGCCTTTTACGCGTTGTTCGCGATCTTTCCGCTGCTGCTGTTGTTTTCCACCATCCTTGGTTTCGTCCTGGGCGGGCATCCCGCCCTCGAACACCGGCTGGTGAACTCCGCGCTCGCGGATTTCCCGATCATCGGCGCCCAGATGCGCAGCTCGGCCCATCCCCTACGGGGTAACGGGTTGGCACTGGTCTTGGGGTTTCTCGGCGCACTGTACGGTGCCCAAGGGATCGGCCAGGCCGCACAGAACGCCATGAACACGATATGGAATGTGCCCTTCAAAGAGTGGCCGGGCTTCGTCGGACGCCGGGTGCGGGGCTTCGCGATCCTGGTTCTCCTCGGCATCAGCATTCTTTTGACGACCACGCTGATCGGCTTCTCCCCGCGGTTTCGGCCGCTGGATCAGGCCTGGCCCTGGGCAGCATCATCCGTGGTCAACTTCGGTGTTTTCCTGGCCGCCTTCACGCTATTGACCTCAGCCACCGTGCGGGTGCGGGATGTCGCCGTCGGCGCGCTCGTCGCAACCGTGTTCTGGGAGATCCTGCAAGCCGTGGGAGACATCTACGTCCGATACGTCCTGGTCCACGCCACCGAGGTGTATGGGTTCTTCGCAATCACGATCGGTCTGGTGTCCTGGCTGTATCTCGGAGCGCGGCTGTCGCTGCTGGCGGCGGAGATCAATGTCGTTCTGCGGTATCGGCTGTGGCCGCGTTCGATGACCCAACCGCCCTTCACATCAGAGGACAAGAAAGCGTTCGTCATGCTGGCGAAAATGGAGGAACGGCGCCCGGAGGAGACGGTCGAGGTGACCTTTAGCCCCGAAGCCGATCGCCAGCCGCTGCATGAAACGTCTCCAGAGCCGCAACCGAAACAAACACCCCACAAGCGGGAACCAGCACACCGCTCGTCTCCGAAATATCGGCCCGCGCCACCGAATGTCTAACTACTGCTGCGCCGCCCGATCCCGGCCGTCATCATCGGCGTGAGCACGCGCCTGTTCTCGCCGAAGCGAGCGGCGGCCGCCTCGGCGTCTTCCGGCGAGACCAGCAGGACCGCGAGATGCTCGCGGTCACTGCCGAAGACGGCGGCAACCCAGTCATCGGCTTGGTCGCGTTGCTGCGCGAACGGGCTGTCCCGGTCGTTGGTCGGTGGGTCCATCGCGGGCTCACCAGCCAGGATGTACTCGATACCGCCCTGATGCTGGCTACTCGGGCTGCAGTAGATCACCTCATATCGGCAGCTCGCGGACCAGATTTCAACGCTATCCGCGCTTGCGACAGCCCACCGGGCTACACCGATGGTGGCCCGTACTCTGACCCAGCACGCGGTGCCCACCACGTTTGGGGCCAAGGTCGCCAGTTGGCTGAACGGTGTCGTCGACGCGTATCAGCACCTCGCCATGCTGGCCACTCCCGTTCAGATCGGCGGTGCCGGCGGGACATTAGCCGCTACAACAGAATTGGTGAAATTGGTTGGAAGCTCAGGGAACTCGTCAGAAGTCTCGGCCCGTTTGGCACAAACCACCGCAACCACATTGGGTTTGGACACCCGGCCACCCTGGCATACCACGCGAACACCGGTAACCGCGGCCGCTGACGCCCTCGTCGGATGTACCGAGGCCTGGGGTCACATCGCCTCGGACATCGTGACCCTTGTCCGCCCGGAGATCGCTGAACTGAGCGAACCCACCAGCGCACAGCGCGGCAGATCATCCACGATGTCGGACAAGCGCAACCCGGTGTTGTCCACCTTGATACGGCGGGCTGCTATTTCGACACCACAATTGGCAGCGACCCTGCCAGCACTCTCCGCGACGCGGATGTTCTCGGTGAACAGCGCGCGATCGCCGAGTTTGCCGGGAAAGCGCCATCAGCAACCTATTTCGGCGCGGTCGACCGACTGATCGATGAGAGCCTGGATCTCCCCGCCGAGCAGCCCGACCGAATCGCCGATGTGATCGCAAAGCTGCCAAGAGTGAAGAAGAGACGACCGCGGCGTGACTGTGGGCCGCTCTTCTTCCCGGAGCTAACCGGGGAGCCTGAACTCAATATCCTTGATCGGCAAGGGTGTTCGGTAAGGCGAGGGTGCGCACATCGATCAATCTGCTGATATCGCTTGCGGTGATGATGCCCACGACCTGGCCGTGATCCACGACCAGCGCGCGGCGGCCGCCGCTCGGCGCCAGCCGCTCCAGCAAGGCGGTCAGCGGCTCATGCGGCGCGGCGGTGACCACTCGGTCCATCGGCATGGCGGCATCGCGCACCAGGGTGGTGGCGCGTTCGCCGGGAGCCACCTGCCGCAATTGCGCCAGCGTGATTAGTCCCACGATGGCGCCACCAGGGCCTTCGACCGGATAAGCCGAGTGGCGGTCGCCCAGTACGTAGGAGTGGATGAAGTCCTCCACGGTGATCCAGCCAGGAGCCGTGTGCGGGTGGGCGGTCATCGCGTCCGCGACGCGCACTCCGGCAAGAGTCTGGCGGGTCAAAATCTGGCGTTCTTCGCCATGTGCGGCGGTGAGCAGAAACCAGCCGATGAACGCGGTCCACACGCCGCCGATGACGAACCCGGCCAGGAACTCGACCAGCCCCAGCCCGATAAGGGCGTACGCGACGACCCGCCCGCCGTGCGCCGCGCCGACGGCGCCGCGGACCTTGTCGCCGTGGCGGTGCCACAAGTAGGCGCTGAGGATACGGCCACCGTCCAAGGGCGCACCCGGCAACAGGTTGAACAGACCCAGCAGCAGGTTGATGCTCGACAGCCACCACGCGACGGCGACGACCACATTCGCCACCCCGAAATGCTGGAAGACCGCAGCCACCCCCGCGAACACTCCCGCCAGTGCCAGGCTTGTCACCGGACCGGACGCCGCGATACGGAACTCCGTTCCTGGGGTTTTCGCTTCGCCGCCCAAGCGGGTGATGCCCCCGAACAGCCACAGTGTCACGCTCGACACCGGGATGCCGGCGCGACGGGCGACGACCGCATGCATCAGCTCGTGCGCCAGCAGTGACGCCAGCAGTACCACGGCGCCGATAGCCCCGGCCAGCCAATACGTCGGTGCCGAGTGACCGGGCGCGGTACGCGGCAGGGTGCTGGCCAGGCTCCAGGTAAACAACCACAGGATCACCAGCACACTCCAGTGCACGCCGAAGCGGAAGCCGGCGAGCCTTCCCAGACGTATGTGGTCGTCCATGTCACACCTCCAGATCTCTTGCAATGCAATAAAGTTCGTGCTTCAAAGGTGGTGGCATAGGCGCTAGTGGCTGCGGGCAACGATCACCGGTGCGCGGGCCGCGTTTGCCACTGCGGTGCTGACCGACCCGAGCAGCATTCCGGCGAATCCGCCACGGCCATGACTACCGACGACGACAAGCTGGGCCAACTCGGAGCGGTCGAGAAGGTGAGTGGCCGGTCGGTCGTACACCACGATGCGCTGCACGCTGACATCTGGATAGCGTTCCTGCCAGCCGGCCAACCGTTCGGCCAGGATTTCCTCGGCCGCGGATTGCATCGCCGACCATTCCATGCTCGGGACATGGGCCATGTCGGCGTCGCTCCAGGCGTGTAGGGCCACCAATCCAGTACCCCGCAACGACGCTTCTTCGAACGCGACCGCAGTGGCCAGCTCCGATGCCGGTGATCCATCGATACCGACCAGCACGGGCGCATGGACGGCCCGCGACTGCGACGAAGCGTCGTGGTGGATCACGGCGACAGGGCAGTGGGCGTGATGGATCAGCACGGTGGCAACCGATCCCAGCAACACGCGGCGCACCGTGCCCTGCCCGCGAGCGCCCACGACCACCATGTCTGCGTCTTTAGACATATCGACCAACGTCGGCACGGGCGCGGAAAAGAACAGTTGGCTGTCGATGTGGGCCGGGGAGCCGTCCCCGATGGTGTTTTCGACGATCCTGACCGCATCGTCGATGATGGCCCGCGCATCGACCTCCTGCCGCTGGCGCACGTCCGCAGGCATTGGAGCAGCGGGCCACGCCAGGGCCGGTGTGGCCATAGCGTGCACAACCGTGAGCCGAAGTTTGCGCATTGCGGCCTCACGCGCAGCCCACCGCACCGCCATATCGGAACAAGCTGACCCATCGACACCGACCACGACGCCGAAATGTTGTTTCCCATCGACCATTTGGCCGTCCCTCCTTCCGGGCCGCCGAGCCACGCAGACAACGTACAGTGCCCCGTGCTTTCCACGCTAGAAGCGAAAGCTGTCGTCGGTCAGGAGGCATTGGTCCCTATCACGGGTGGCCTTACGGCCTTTAAGGTCAGAATTCGCAGGCACGGGCGGCACAACCGCCGCTGAACGCGGCGCCGGCGCGAGGCGGGGCGGAATCGGGCGCTGCGAGCGTGAGGACCTGGTCTTCGCGGCTGCCGTACCGATAGACCGTGATTCCTTTGACCTTTGCTTTCCATGCGGCGAGGTAGATGGCGCGGATGTCTTCGGCTGACGCGCTGGCCGGGAGGTTGATCGTTTTGGACACGGCGGCATCGACATGACGTTGGACCGCCGCCTGCATGCGCAGATGCCAATCGGGTGTGACTTCCAGCGCGGTGGGGAAGGCGGCGCGCACGGCGTCGGGAATGCGGGGGTTGGCGCGCACCGTACCGCTGCGCGCGATCTCGGTGATGAGCTCGGCGCTGTAGAAACCTTGATCCCGTGCGAGCCGGTCAAAGCAGGAGTTGACTTCCAGCAGGTGGCTGCCGAGCACGGCGCGGACGTAGGCGACGGCGAACATCGGCTCGATCCCCGCGGTCGTGCCGGCTATCAAAGAAATGGTTCCGGTCGGGGCGACCGCGGTGAGCTGAGCGTTGCGAAGCGCTGCCGAACGCGCCAGCCTGCTGTTCGCGAAGGCCGGGAAGCGTCCCCGAACTCGGGCCAAGTCCGCGGACGCGGCATGGGCGGCCTGTTGAATATGGCGTGCAATGCGGCGCGCGAAGCGGACCGCTTGCTCGCTATCATACGGGATGCCAAGGGTCGCAAGGAGTTCCGCCAAACCCATCACACCGAGACCGACCTTGCGCGTGGCTCTGCCTGCGTCGGCGAGCTCGGGGAAGGGGTACTCGTTGACATCGATCACGTCGTCGAGAAACCGTGTCGCCAGCATCGCGACTCCGGCGAGCCGCTCCCAATCGATCTTGCCGGCGGTGGTCATCCGCGCCAAGTTGATCGAGCCGAGATTGCAGGACTCGTAGGGCAGGAGCGGAACCTCCCCGCAGGGGTTGGTTGCTTCGATGCGGCCAAGCTTAGGCAACGGGTTCGCCCGGTTGATGGCATCGAGGAACAACAGGCCGGGATCGCCGCAGGCGTGTGCGGCTTCACAAATCGCGGTGAACAAGTCGGCGGCGTTCACCCGTGCGACAGTCTTGCCGGTCCGGGGGTTTACCAGGCGATGGGTGCCGTGGCGTTCGACGGCGCGCATAAAGGCGTCGCTGACGCCGACGGAGAGGTTGAACTGCGTCAGGTCCCCGGCCTCGTCCGCCTTGGCGGTGACAAAGTCGTAGATGTCGGGGTGGGACACGTCGAGCACCGCCATGGACGCGCCGCGGCGACGGCCGCCCATGCGGACCACAGCCGCGCTGGCGTCGAACAGCCGGAGGAACGACAGCGGTCCGCTGGCCCTGCCGCCGGTGCCGGCCACCGGGTCGTCCGCCGGACGCAGGTGCGAGAAGCTATAGCCGGTGCCGCCGCCGGCCTGATGTATTTCGGCGGTCTGCCCCAAAGTGGCGAAGATCGACCGAAGCGAGTCCTCCAGAGGCAGCACGACACAGCCTGACAGCAGACCCAACGAGGTGCCGGCATTCATCAGGGTAGGTGAGTTCGGCAAGAACTCTAGGCTGCGCAGCAGCTGGGAGAACCGCTCCGCCCACCGAGCCGCGGATCCCCGCCGGTAGCTATCCTCAGCTGCCGCAACGAAAAGCGCTGTGCGGTCCATCATTTCACCGGTCGACTCCACAGGCTGGCCGCGCTCGTCCCGCCGTAGATAGCGTTCACGCAACACAGTTACCGCAGCCAGGCTCAACTTCAGCTCATCGCGGACCTCCAGCAGCGCCTTGGTAGCTCGCAGCTCTGCGCGCCCATGCCGATAGATGATGTAGGCGCGCGCAACATCGCCGTATCCAGCCGAGTTGAGCTGCTCCTCTACCAGATCCCCGATGGTTTCGACAGTGACCGGCCTTCCGCGCGGCTCATGTGTTGCCAGCTTGTCGACGACCGCCTTAGCCACTGCGGCCGCCAAGTTCGGATCCGCGTATCCCGCCTCGCGTGCCGCCCCCGCTACCGCCGCCTCGATGCGCGAGACATCAAAGGCCACCAGGCGCCCGTCTCGGCGTCGAACCCTTGTGGGCCAGCCAGCCGCATGTGCGTCTCTCGTCGCGGAAGTGGTACTCATGAGCGAACATGCACCAACTTGCGGCTCCGCTTACCCCGGCGAAACACGGCCATCTTCCTTCCAGCGTCACACGTAACCATGTCGATGAGGCCCAGCCTGATCGCCGAGTGGGCGAATGGCCAGGGCCGATGGCACCAAGCTGCAAGGACCTTGGGCACCATTCGCGCACATCGCATCATCGTGGGCCGCCGACATCAGGAATCCGTGGGCGGCACGAGCTCAACGCCGAGTTTTTCCCGATAGGGCGTTTCCACTGCGCATCAGGGACTTTCAGCCCTATCGACCGGGTGACCGCTTGAAGACGATGGCACGACCAGCCAAGCCCGGTGAACCTGGCGTCCGATCAGCCACCCGCCGTGGATCACCCGCTGGTGATGGCCGCCTGGGCACAGATCGCCGTCACGAACTGGGCGATAGCGTGTTCGGGAAGATGCCGCGCTATATCGGCTTCGGTGACGATACCCACCAGACGGTGGTTTTCGATAACCGGCAACCGGCGAACTTGGTGTTCCTCCATGACATTGAGCATTTCTTCAATGCCGGCGTTGACATCGACATGGTAGGGGGTGCCTTGAGCGAGCTCGCCAGCAGTCACCTCATGAGGATCATGGCCTTCGGCGAGGCACTTGATGACGATGTCGCGGTCGGTGATCATTCCATGCAGGCGATCGTCGTCACCACAGATCGGTAGGGCGCCTACGCCCAGTTCGCGCATGTGTTGGGCCGCGGCGGTCAAGGTTTCGTGCTCGCCGATACAAGTGGCTCCGGCATGCATAATGTCGCGGGCTGTGGTCATGAGAATCCTCCAAACTCCCAGGGCTGGTTGATCTGGCGGTTCTCAAGCTATGGCGGCATTCGTTGTGCTTTCCAGGGCCGTTAGGCCTTTCAGCGCGGAGGCTTTTGACACGACCGTTAACGCCGCGGGACGGGTGCGTCCGTCGCGCACCGTGTCGTCGACGGCCTAGAAATCGATGAGCGGCGCCGTCCACTGAACAAGAGTTCCACCCTGCGCTGGAGAGGCGATTCGGCACGTGCCGCCGGCCTGTTCGGCGCGTCGACGCAGATTCGCCAGACCGCTTCGCCGCCGGTTGTCGGCGGGGATGCCGCAGCCGTTGTCGAGGACATCGATGCTGAGTTCGTCGGCGACGGCCACTTCGATGGTCAAGTGGGTGGCGCCGGAGTGCCGAACAGCGTTGCTGATGGCTTCCACGACGACAGCTTCGGCGTGCTGAGCCAGTTCGCGATCAACAGCGGTCATCGGACCAGACATGTGCAGTGTGGTAATGATGTCTCGGTCTTGGGTCAGATCAGCGACCACATCCTGTAGCCGCCAGCGGAACCCGCCGTCGCGGCCCGGCGCGGACTGCAGTTGGAAGACGGCCGTGCGGATGTCCTCGATCGTGGTTTGCAGATCGTGGACTGTGCGGTTGAGCCGGTCGATGACTTCGGCTGAACGTGCGCGTGCGATGGTGCCCTGTACGTCCATGCCGATCACGAATAGCCGTTGGATGACGTGGTCGTGCAGGTCGTGCGCAATGCGTTCACGATCGGTCACGATGGAGAGCTCGCGTGCGCGTTCACGGGCCGCGATTACGGTCATCGCGATGGCGGCGTGCCCGGCGAAGTCGCTGACCAGCTCGAGGTAGCTGGTGTCGAATGGCTGCTGGCCCTGGTTGCGGGCGACGGCGATCACGCCCACGACTGTGTCATCGGCACGCAGCGGCGTCACGATCGCGGGGCGTTCCCCGACATCGGTGAACGCCGGGATCGGATGACGGAGCGCTTCGGTAATCAGCGGTGTGCCGGAGCGAAAGACTTCGCCCGTGGTGGAGCCTTCCACCGGAACACGTTGGCCGATCACCTCGTTGGCATGTGGCCCCACCGCGGCCGACACGATCAGCGTGTCGATTTCGTCGGCGGGCAGGTCGGCGTCGGTCGGAACGAGCACGATCGCCTGCTCGGCGTCGGTCAGCTTCCGCACCTGCTCGGCGATCAACTCCAGCGGCCGCTGATGCGGGTCGATACCCGACAGCAGTGCGGTGATGATTTCGCGGCTGGCGTCCATCCACTCCGCCGAGACATGCGCTTGTTCGAACACTTGGGCCTGCTCGACGGCTACCGCCGCCACGGCCGCCAGCGCCCGAGCGGCGACCTCATCGGATTTGGTAAATACCGCTGTCGGCCGGTCGTCACTCAGATACAAGCTGGCGAGCAGCCTTCCGCGGATCGTGATCGGCACACCCAGGAAGGCACGCATCGGGGGGTAGTGTTCGGGGAACCCGACCGCAGCCGGGTGCGTGGTGACATCGTCGAGACGCAGCGCCGGTGTCTGGTCGAGCGGCACGCCAAGAACACCCCTGCCGTCCGGAAGGTGGCCGATCCGTCGGACCGTGTCCGGGTCCATTCCCGCATGGACAAACTGGGTCCAGGCGCCATCTGTACCTTGCAGAGCTAACGCCCCATAGCGCGCATTTGTTAATTCCATGGCGGCCGTGACAATGCGATGTAACACCGCGTCCAGATCAAGATCAGAGCAGATCTTGACCACCGCACTCAGTAATCGCTCCATCTGATCGCGGATAGCCGGTAACTCATCGAGCTGATCGCGCACCTGGCCGGTCAACGCACGCCAACTCAATCCCCCACCCACCGATTCCCGCTCATCGCTATTCATCCGCGCGAAACCTTTGCGACCGCTCTGGCAGGCATAAGCGTACGCCTGGAAGGGTCGAACATTGAAGGGTCGAACATTGCCAACGGGGTCTGAATTTCGACCCTTGATACCGCAGCGGAGAAGGCCAAGGACCCGCCTTCGCAACTCCTGAGCTCGCGCACCATGCCCGACGCGGCGTTTTGCAGCGTGTGCCTGGACGGTGTCTGCGACCGTCGGCCGCTTTCCCGGTGACCTTCGGCCCTACAGCCGAGGGTGCGCAGCAGCGTAGCAACGAATCATGCGACACAGACGTGATTTACCGGCGGTTCTCGACGTCGAGGTGACGACGCACGGCCAGCTGCCCGATGCGGAGGATTACGCGCGGAGAAAGATCGCCGAGCTCGGCCGCCTCGCCCACCAACCGGTGCTCCACGCTGATGTCAAATTGAGTGAGCACGCCGATCCGGCGGTAGCCCGCCGGGTGATCGCCCAGGCGAACCTCGACGTCAACGGCCGGCTCGTCCGCGCCCAGGTCGAGGGTGTCACCGCGCGTGAGGCGATCGATCAACTCGAGGCACGCCTGCGGCGTCGGCTGGAACGCATCGCCGAACACTGGGAAGCCCGGCGGGGAAGGGTGCCCTCCGCCGAGCCGCACGAATGGCGCCACCAGTCCGAGCCCACGCACCGACCGAGCTATTTCCCGCGGCCGCCCGATCAACGCCGAATCATCCGGCGCAAGTCCTTCACCCTGGGAACCCACACGGTCGACGAGGCCGCGCAGGAGATGGAGCTGCTCGATTACGACTTCCACCTGTTCACCGAGAAGGGCACCAAACAGGCCAGCGTCTTGTATCGGGCAGGGCCAACCGGTTACCGCCTCGCGCAGGTCCAACCGGAGTCGGCAGAGCAGCCGGCGCCGTTCGAGCTGCCCCTGACCATCAGTCCGCAGCCGGCACCGCGGATCACTGTCGAGCAGGCCACGGAGCGGCTCTCCTTACTGGGGCTGCCATTCCTGTTCTTCATTGATGTAGACCAGGGCCGGGCCGGCGTTCTGTATCACCGCTACGACGGGCACTATGGGCTCATTTGTCCTGCCGGCTGATGCGGCAACACGGGAGCCGATGGCCCGCCTCCTCCTCGGGCCATCCCGGCCCGCATCGTCACCGGGCGACGACTAACGACCTTCCGCGGTGGGACTTCCGTCCCTATTCCCGGGTCATGCCAAGTGGTCGGATCAAAAACGTCAGCCACCACCACAGGCCGAAACCTAGGACCAGCATGAGCAAACTTGCGTTGCGACGACGAGTGCGTCGATCGTTTTTGCCGGAGTTGTTCAATCTGTTCACCGGCATTCCGGCCAGGTTAAGCCTTCGTCAAAACCATTTCATCCGGATCGAGGACCAGATGGAAGACGGCCGTTATGTGGTGCATGCTGAAATCCCGGGAATCGATCCGGCCAAGGACGTCGACATCACCATGTGCGACGGCAGGTTGACGATCAAGGCCGAACGCACTGTGAAATCCGAATCCAAGGGGAGATCAGAATTCTGCTACGGCTCGTTCGTCCGGTCGGTGACCCTGCCTCCCGGCATCAACGAGGATGACGTCACAGCCACCTATGACAAAGGCATTCTTACCGTTTCCGTGGGCGTTTCCGAAGCCGCTGAGAAACACGTTGCGGTGCAGCCAGCCAACGAGTGAGCTTGATTCCCGCGGCGGTCTCGGAGGCACGCCCCGGCTCCGGGGCCGTCGCACTTCCGCTCAGCCTTTGACGACTTCGGCCGGTAAGTCTGGATGATGCGGCGGCAGTGAGCGGGTCGCGCCTTTGCGGTGTACGCACACACTGCTGCACAGCGAACCGGGCACCACCGCTCAGCACCCTGCTGCAACGCGGAGCGGTTCGGCAGCCGCCACACACCCTTGGCCCCCACGCCGCGTGGTATCGCACGGATCCATGGTTGCAGCCCATCGCGGTCCAGCTCACGGCTAACCAAAAGCCGCACCCCGCAAGAGATGTCGAAGCCGACTCCGCCAGGGGAGATGACCCCGTCGTTGTCGACGTCAGTCGCCGCTACGCCGCCGATCGGGAATCCATAACCCCAGCGCACGTCGGGCATGGCATACGACGCCCGGACAATCCCGGGTAGCGTCGCCACATTGGCTACTTGCGTGAGTGCCATGTCACCTTGGTCCTCGGGCAGCAACGACCTGGACGCGAACACCATCCCGGGCATCCGCATGGCGCCCTCTCGTTCGATCCGGAACCGGTAGGGGGTTTCCTCGATGATTTTCATGCCGTAGATCTCAATCAGACATCGAGCGTTACCAAGCAGCGCCAGTCGTGCTGGCCACGAGAAAACCGAAGATCGTTGAGCGACACCGCCTTAGGCACGGCGCCCACCTGAGGCAGCGTTGTCGCATTGGTCATCAGGGACGTGACGTCGACACCGTCGTCGACGCCCTGCAGCTCGAGATCGACGGGTGCTTCACCGGCGGTGTCCAACAAGTAGATGACCTCCTCAAGCACCGCGACCAGTAGATCGTCGTCACGATCTGCGGTCACCCGGCGCACGCAAGCGCGCTCCGGGAGAGCCGATGCCATATCGAGGAAGCTCTCGACGGCGGCGAGCACCGCCTGCCTGATATAGCCGTCGCGAGTGGGTGCCCAGGCTTCGATCCGCAGATCCGCCGTATGCGGCACAGTGCGATGCCCTGAACTGTTCTCCGCCAAGGCTTTTCGCCGGTCTACTGACCCGAAGCCAGGGAATTGAGGTGGTCGATGAACCAGTCGCGCGCCAGCACCGCCACCTGCTCGAGCGTGCCCGGCTCTTCGAAAAGGTGGGTGGCGCCCGGAACCACCGTGAGCTCGCATGTACCCGGGATCGCGGCCTGGGCCCGCCGATTCAGCCCAAGGACGACTTCGTCGCGTCCACCCACGATCAGCAGGGTCGGAGCATGCACCTCGGTCAGCGACTCGCCGGCGAGATCGGGCCGACCGCCGCGGGAGACCACCGCCGCGACCTTGACGCTGGGATGGGCGGCCGCGACCAAGGCCGCGCCCGCGCCGGTGCTGGCGCCGAAGTAGCCGACCGGCAGTAATGCGGTGTCGGGCTGGCCCGCTAGCCAAGCAGTGACGTCGACCAATCGGCGGGCCAGCAGTCCGATGTCGAAAACATTGGCGCGGTTGCGTTCTTCCTCGGGCGTGAGCAGGTCAAACAGCAGGGTGGCCAGCCCGGCCGCGTTCAAGACCGCCGCGACATACCGATTGCGCGGGCTGTGTCTGCTGCTTCCGCTGCCGTGGGCGAACACGACCACCCCCGTCGGGTGCTCGGGAATGGTCAGATGCCCGGCCAGCGACACCGGCCCGGCAGCCACCCAGACTTCCTCGTCGCGCAGCGGCGGGTCGCCGACGCCGGTGCTGGCGACCACTTCCCGGAAACCGCCGCGGGCGCGATCGAGCAGCGCTACCACCTCGTCGTCGGAGGTCTGCGCGAAGTTGCGGTATCCCTGGCCGACGGCGAAGAAAAGCGCTGGTGTCTCCAGACACACCACCTGGTCTGCGTATTCGGCGAAGCGTTCGGCGAGGTCGGTCGCGCCGATGGGAACCGCCAACACCACCCTGCTCGCGCCGTGGGCGCGGGCCACCTGGCAGGCGGCCATTGCCGTCGCCCCGGTCGCGACGCCGTCATCGACGATCACCGCGATTCGTCCCGTCAGCGAGATCCGCTCATGGCCACGGCGGAAGCGTTCGGACCGACGTAGCAGTTCGGCCCACTCCTTGTTTTCGACCGCGGCCATATCGTCGTCGCTGAGGTCGGCCTCTCCCACGACGGAGTCGTTGATCACCCGCACCCCACCCTCGCCGATGGCGCCGAAGGCCAGTTCTGGTTGAAACGGCACCCCGAGCTTGCGCACCACGAGCACGTCCAGCGGCGCCCGCAGTGCCTTGGCAACCTCGAAGGCCACCGGTACGCCTCCTCGCGGCAGACCGAGCACCACCACATCCTGGCCGCGCAAGGAATCCAGACGCCGCGCAAGTTGCTGTCCGGCATCGACACGATCACTGAACTGCCTCATACGTCGAGTGTGCGTCCAGTCACGGTGCGCCGACATGGCCATAAGTCCTTCGGCTAACCGACGAAGATCCCGACCCTCACCGATATCCGGCGGCTAAAGCTCGGCCGCTGAGAAGGGCCATATGACCACCCTGGTCAGGGACCAATGGCTCCTGATCCGTGGCGTGCGGCCGTTTAGCGTCATCGGCATGAGCCTCGCCACATTTTGAGGGGAGGAGAAGGATAGCGAAATGTCCAGTCGCACAACGAATTCGGGAGTTGTGGTCGGCGTCGACGGATCCGCGACGTCGCGGAAGGCAGTACGTTGGGCCACACGTGCGGCGATGATGCGCAACGTTCCCCTCACCCTCGTCCACGTCTTTTCCGCCGACGTGGTGAGCCCGCCGGGTCTGACGTGGCCCGCCGTGGCCATCCCCGCTGACCTCCGGCAATGGCAAGAAACCGAGGCGCAAAACATGATCGCTGACGCGATCAAGGTCGTCGAAGACACCGCCGAAGACGGGGAGGTTCCCGAAGTCACCAGTGAACTGTTCCCGGCACCGACGGTGCCCGCACTTGTCGACCTGTCCAAAGAGGCGCGGATGGTGGTGGTCGGGTGCCGCGGGCAGGGTGCGTTGCGCCGCTTCCTGCTCGGGTCGGTCAGCACCGCGTTGGTGCACCACGCCCACTGCCCGGTAGCGGTGATCCACGACGACGCTGCGACGTCGTTGCAACCAAACGAGCTACCGGTTGTGGTCGGCATCGACGGGTCACCGGCATCAGAGCTTGCCACCGCGATCGCTTTCGACGAAGCCTCTTGGCGCGGTGTGGAATTGGTGGCCTTGCACGCCTGGAACGACGCCAGTGTGTTCGAGGCCCCCAGCACGGCGTGGGCCGAGCTGCAATCCAGCGCAGAAGAGGCCCTGGCCGAGCGTCTGGCCGGATTCGAAGAAAGCTACCCCGACGTCACCGTCCAGCGGTTGATCGTCTGGGATTATCCGGCTCGTCATCTGTTCAACCAGTCCGAATCGGCCCAACTCGTCGTCGTCGGCAGCCACGGCCGTGGCGGCTTCGCCGGGATGTTGCTCGGATCGGTCAGCACGACGCTGGTCCACGCGGCGCGCACACCGGTGATCGTGGCACGCCAGCGCTAACGGCCGAGTTATTGCCTTTCGGCTTCCACCGTGTGATCGCCGGTGCGCCCGTCGGTTGCGACATAGCGCAGCAACGCGCCGATCCCATCGGCGGGTGCTATCCGGTTGTCGGCGCGAACCAATGCGGCGCCAACCGCGATCGCGGTGAACGGCAACGCCTCATCCGCCCGTGCCACACGTTCCACCGGTTGCCCGAGTTCGGACAGCACGTCAGCGTCAGGCGCGACGGTAGTGCGAGCTTCGCCGGTAACCACCGTGGCGTCGCCCAGCTCGCCGACGATCAGCGTGTCGACGTCGCCGCCACGCAGGGCCGCACACACCGACGCCAACCCTTCGGCCGCTAGACCGGATCGGCGTCCGATTTCCGCTTGGAACCGTTCGGCGATATCGCTCATCTCGACGCATCGGCGCCGAGCGAACTCTGCGTCCCTCAGGTCTCGGATCTCGTCCTCGCAGGTGCGCCTGTCGCGCGCTCCGTGGTGTAACTGCGACACCCGCTGCGCCACGCGTTCAGGCAATGCCGAAACCAAGTCGGTGCGCGAGCGCACCTCGCCGCAGACGAACACCACCTCGGGCTGCGCCTCGTCCACCAGCCGCGTGAGGTAGTCGGCGACCGCGCGAACGTTCATGCGGATGGCTTCTTCGGTGGTGCGCTGGAAATCGCCGTAGCCAATCCAGCCGGCGGTGACGGGCTTATGCACCGGATAGCCGCCGCCGTCGATAGTCTCGGACCTGACGGTCTCACCCTGATACAGCGTGACGTCGGCGCCGGCGTGGTCGACCGCAGCGAACACGTACGCCGGCCGCCACGCCTCAAGCTCTATCAACGGCACGATGTACGGGTAATCGGACACGCGAACCACCGTGGTCGACGGCGGGCTGACCAGCTGCTCGTCGACAAGCACCTGATCAGAGGTCGCGATAAGCGCGCGCCCACGTCGGCCCACCTCCGGTCGATAATGCAGCACGGCATCGTCGAGCCTGCCAATGACTTCCTTGCCCGCGCCCAGGTCCTCGAGATGCTTGCGAACGTCGCGCCACTTCGCTTCGAGTTGCTCGACAGCATCCAAGGTGTCGTGCGAATGCTCGAAAAACACCGATGCAAACGGCCCTCGCGCGCTCACGAGGGGCCGCAAGCGTGCTGATTGCATGCCGCCCTGCTTTCTTTCTCCTGTGCCTCGTCTTCGCCGTGCACGCCGTTTAGCCAGGTGCTCAAACCCTATCGAGACCCGAGCCCATGCTCAGGAGTCGAAAGACCCCTTATCTGGCGGGCAGAAGTCCTAACCCACCGACTGGGCCGATCAAACAGTCTTGCGATACCGCATGTTTTGGTGGACATCAGGGAAGACAATAGGCACTACAACACAGCGATATTTAGTGTCGCTTCGCATCGCGAACTTGGGAAGATAC
The DNA here is from genome assembly GCA_035625875.1 of Mycobacterium sp. Lineage (GTDB taxonomy): Bacteria > Actinomycetota > Actinomycetes > Mycobacteriales > Mycobacteriaceae > Mycobacterium. The sequence continues at coordinate 29,487 of DASPOT010000260.1, forward strand.
CGATGACCGCTACGAACGTCTCCCGCTCCGGCAGCGACGCACCGAGCCTGGCCGCACTTTTCGTCGATCGGGTCAAGGCCACACCAGACCGGGAAGCATTTCGCTACCTGGATCACGGGCAGTGGGTCTCGGTCACCTGGCGGGATGCCGCTGCCCGCGTGGAGTCGCTGGCGGCCGGACTGCTTGCGCTGGGCATCGAGCCAGAACAGCGGGTCGGTATCGCCTCCAGCACGAGATATGAGTGGATCTTGGCCGATCTGGCGATCATGTCCGCTGGGGCAGCCACCACGACCGTCTATGCGAACACCAACGCTGCCGACACCGCCTACATCCTGGCCGACTCAGAATCCCGGATCGTCTTTGCCGAAAACGCCGACCAGCTGGCGAAGCTGACGGAACGTCGTCACGAGTTGCCCGCCCTCACCAAGGTGGTGTTGTTCGACGGCTCAGCCGACGGGGATTGGGTAATAACACTGGAGGATTTGGCCGAGCTCGGCGCCAAGTATCTGGCCGAACATCCAGCGTGCGTGCGCGAAGCCGTCGGGGCCATCGCCCCGGACCGGTTGGCGACATTGATCTACACCTCCGGAACCACCGGCAGACCCAAAGGTGTCCGATTAGACCACGGAGCCTGGGTGTATCAGGGTGCGGCCGTCGCCGCCGTCGGTGTTGTCGGCGCGGACGATTTGCAGCTGTTGTGGTTGCCTATGGCCCATTCGTTCGGAAAGGTAGTGCTGGCCGCTCAGCTGGCCTGCGGGTTCGTCAGCGCGGTGGACGGCCGGGTGGACAAGATCGTCGAAAACACGGCGGCGGTTACACCGACTTTTATGTGCGCCGCGCCGCGGATCTTTGAGAAGGCGCACGCACGCATTGTCACCACTGCACAGCAACAGGGCGGGCTCAGGGCCAAACTGTTCGACAAGGCCTTCGCTGTGGGACTCGACGTGGACCGACGCCGTCGAGCCGGTCAACACGGCGGACTGGCAAAGAGCCTGCAGCACAAGCTGTTCGACCGCCTGGTGTTCAGCAAGGTGCGTCAGGTCTTCGGCGGGCGTATCCGCTTTTTCATATCCGGCGCGGCGCCGCTGAACCGCGAGATCGCCGAGTGGTTTCACGCCGCGGGCCTGCTGATCCTGGAGGGTTACGGGCTCACCGAAACCGCGGGAGGGGGCTTTGTCAACCGCCCCGATCACTACAAGCTCGGCACTGTCGGTCTGCCGTTCCCGGGCACGGAGGTGCGCATCGGCGCCGACGGGGAAGTCCAGATTCGCGGCCCCGACGTCATGGTGGGTTACCACAACATGCCCGAAGCCAATGCCGCGGCCTTCACCGGTGATGGATGGCTGCGCACTGGAGATGAGGGCAGTGTGGATGGCGAGGGCTTCCTCAGCATCACCGGACGCATCAAGGACATGTTCAAAACCTCGGGTGGCAAATATATTGTGCCGACGGCGATCGAGGAGAAGTTCATCGCGTTGTGCCCCTATGTCAGCCAGTTCCTGGTCTTCGGGGAAGCCCGGAACTTCTGTGTAGCGCTCATCGCCTTGGATGCCGACGTGACTGCCAGCTGGGCCGCCGAGCAAGGCTTAATCGGCGCGTCCTACGAGGAATTGGTCAAGTCGCAGGCGGTGCGCGACTTGATCGATGAGCATGTCGGCAGGCTCAATGCCGAGCTCAACAGGTGGGAAACGATCAAAAAATGGGCCTTGCTCGAGCGGGACCTGACCGTCGAGGGCGGTGAACTCACACCGTCGCTGAAGGTCAAGCGGGCGGTGGTGGCCGAGCGGAACAAGGAGCTTCTCGACTCCTTCTATCTGTAACGAACTCCTTCTATGTGTAGCGACGTCATGGCGGCACCCGCCCCGGTCGTGACCGCATTGGCGAACTGACCATTCTGTTTTTCTGCGACGTTGTGACTTTGGGCCACACCTCCATCTGCCGGGCGGGCTGAAACCATGGCGATGTCTCAGGTGCCGCCGGGGCGGATGGGACGGCTTTGGCTGCCTTCCGCGTCCTGGTTGACGGCCGTGGATTGGCGATGGTCGACGTGTTTGCGATGGTGAACGACCGGTGGCCAGCTTGCCTACGCGCAGTCGATGCAGATCAGCTGACCGCCCTGCGAGCTGGCCAAACGGCTCACATGCTGTATGAGAAAGCAGTTCGAGCAGGTAAATTCGTCGGCTCGTTTCGGGATGACCGGCACGGCGATGTCTTCGCCGACGAGATCGGCGCCGGCCAGCGCAAACGGTCGCTCCACGTCCGATTCGGCATCGTCGATATCGACCAAGCTGGAAGCCAGGTCCTGCCCGGGCAGCATTTCCTCCAGCGTGGCCTCAACACGCAATCGGTTGTCGTCGTATTCCTTACCCGTAACCCGCAAAGCCCTCGCACCGGAGAGCCGAGGCTGTCGTCGGGCACGCAGCGCACTCATCATGCTCCCTACTCGGTAGATTTCAGGGAAGTAGGTTTCCGATGGGACCATTACAGGTCCGCCCACAATAGGGTCCGAAGTCCCAGGCTCTGAGGCCATTAGGCTTCGATCACGGTCTTTAGAGCGGAACCGGTGGGCTTAGCCAGCGGGAGTCGGGCAGTCCCGGGCGAGAACGCGGATGCAGCAATGTATTGACCAGTTCGGTCGGCTCGGGAAGGTCGTGGCCGCCATCAACGACCTGCACCTGGTTGAGCTGCCGTAATTGCACGTGGTCGCCTTCGGGGTCGATAAGAAGAACGCAGTAGCCGGCCTCGATCCATCGCTCTGCCATCAGGCCAACCAAATAACTTTTCCCGACCCGGCGGGGCCGGCAACGAGGATCCGGCCCTGACTTCCCGGTATCCGGGTCGGGGTTCCGTCATCGAAGGTGCCGATGTCGACCCACCGGCGCGGCGGGCACCAGCGTCGTGCCCCACTGAGGTACGGGCCGGTCAGCAGCTCGGCGACACCGGCTCCGTCCGGTCGGTCGAGGACAAGATCGGCATATCGCCGCACAGACGGGAGGGCATCGGCGACAGCCGCGCCGATCTCCGCGATGCCGAATAACGACAAGTCGTTCTCGGCATCCCCCACCGCGACGGTGTTGTGCGGCGAGAGATTCATCTCGGTCAGCAGCGCGGCCAGTCCAGTACCTTTGGTGACACCCGCCGGCAGCACCATCCCACACCGACCCGATGGTCGTCGTGGGCGACTGCGACGGCCACCTCGGCGACCTGCGGGTCGCCACCGGACACCACGTAGTTGGCCACACCGATGGTCGCGGTTGTCGCCGAATTCGTTGCAGTTATCCCCTTCAGGCATAGGGCGGCCCCGGAGGACGCGTCAACTCCGGGGCCGCCGCACCAGCTAGCTTGCGGCCTGAACGCTGATGTGTTTCTCGGTCGGTGGGCTCTGCGGCATGGCCACCGAGACAGTCAGGATGCCCTTGTCGTAGCGGGCTGTGATGTCGTCTTCATCAGCACCGGCGGGCAGCGTAACCGAGCGGATGAATGAGCCGTAGGAAAACTCCGAGCGGCCCTTGGATTCTTTCCGCTCGCTACGCTCGCCCTTGATCGTCAGCTGGCCATCAGTCACGGTGATGTCGACGTCTTTAGCCGGATCGAGTCCGGGCAGTTCGGCGCGAATCACGTAATGGCCGTCTTGGACTTCGTCCTCGAGCCGGATCAGGTGGGTGTCGATCATCGGGGCGAGATTCGCCCACGTCGGGAAACCGGTGAACTGATTCGATATGTCGGGCAGCAGCGAGCGTCGGCGACGCTTCGCAGGCAGTTTGCTCATTATGTTCCTCACCAAAGTGAGTGGTTCGTAAGACCTACCGTTCGATCCGAACACGTCAGACGGCATGTCGGTAGGGACCAAAGTCCTTGCCGGTGGGTCATTCGTCGTATACGCGGCACAGATGGCCCGGCCCGCTTCACGGGCTCCTCGGGCTGGGGAGATCGGGCCTGAGTGCTCGGTCAACGTGGCCACGAGCTGGACCGTGCGGTAACGTCTGAGTAGCAGGCCAGGCGAGCCGAAGCCGATGCCATACCGCCAGCACGGACCGACAAGAACCAACAAAGTGAGCCACCAGGATAACGACCAGACCCCCAACGAAACCGCGTGGGAGACCACCTTCGGCTTCCGGCCCGAGTTGCTCGGCGAGCTCGACGCTTCGGCCGCTGCCGCCGCCGATGTGGAATTGGGGGGAGTCGAAGGGTTGCCGAGCGGGTCGGCCGTGCTTGTCGTGAAGCGCGGCCCGAACGCCGGATCGCGGTTCCTGCTGGATCAGCCCGTCACATCCGCCGGCCGGCATGCCGGCAGCGACATCTACCTCGACGACGTCACCGTCAGCCGACGGCACGCCGAGTTCCGAAGGGAAAACGGCGAATTCCGCGTCGTTGACATCGGCAGCCTCAACGGCACCTATGTCAACAGCAAACCCGTGGCCTCGGCGGCGCTGGCCAACGGCGACGAGATCGTGATCGGCAAGTTCCATCTGGTATTCCTAACCAGGCCCACGACGGATTTCGGTGGGTAAGGCGAGGGGTGAGGTGCAGAGTGGGCGATTCCGACCGCAATCCGTCGGCGCTCGCGGCCTTTCCTCGCGTCGAACCCAGGGAGGGCGCACCCTGCCCAGCCTCCGACTACCGACTCCTAACCCCCGACGACTTCGACCGTGCGCTGCAGCGTGCCGGGGATGTGTGCAATCACGCCCGACTCACGCGCCGCAGCGCAGCGCAGCAACGCCGTCGAGCCGCTATCGAACGCGCGCGAGCAGCCCGAACACGTGCCTCCACGAGGCTTCCTTGAACACCAAGCCGCTACGCACGTCCGGTTCTCGTCTGCAGATGGCGGTACAGTTGACCGCCCGACGCCGAGGATCGTGGCCTACGAGCAGAGACATCGTGCGTCGCACATTCGAGACCGTCGATGCGTCGAAAGGCGCTCGACACGGCCTTCAGCCGTCTGCAGCTCGCTGGTGAGAACCGTTACGAAGACGCATGTCTCACCGGGTCAGCCCTACCCCTTGAATTTCCACGCGTCTGTCGTCCACCGCCACATGCGCGCCGAATTGGGCGACGAGCCACATATTGCTCTTGAGGTGCGCACTGGCCCGCGGCACGATGTAGCTCGATTTTCCACGAGCCAGGGCACAAAACAGCACTAGCTGATCGGCCAGATGACGGTCCACCGTCGCTCCACCGCGCACGTCCTCGAGGAACGTCGTCGCGACAAAGCGGCCAATCTGTTCCGATGATCGGCCCACCTTCCCTGCCCGGTCGGCGCCGAACCAGCTTCCGGTGCTGCCTTTGGCCCAAATCGCCAGGCACGCGCCCGCCTGCACCGCGGTGACATCGTCGACGCGGTCGATGGCGCACGCCATGCCCGCGCCTCGGATCTGCATTTCGCACGTGGATGCCATGCGCTCGCTCACCCGTTGTCCCGCCAGATGGCTGGACAAGGCGATGCCGCGCACGTTGGAGACCTGACCGGCGGTGCTGAGTACCAACGCGTTGAGGCCCTGACGCCTGGGTGTCACTTTCATTTCGACGATGCCCCCGCCTCCAGGCACGTACCCGGGGCGGGTGACGTGCAGTGACAGGTCCACCCCCATCGACCGGATCAGCGGGGCGAGCACACGATGCATGTGAAACGGCGACGGGGCGAAGTCTTGAAATAATCCGCCCGTGATCCGCGCCTGTACGGGCGCGGGCGCGAAGCACGCCACTGGCAGCACGCTCAACGCCAACATGGTGGCCGAGCCCGCGGTCCCGATGTCCCATGCGAAGCTCCCGCCCCGGATATCCGACCCGGGAATGAAGTCGAACGTGCGGCTGCCGACTTCGACACCTTCGACCGTGGCCCCACAAAGCTCCGCGCACGCATGCACACCCGTCACGTGCTGAGGTCGCAGTCCGGGCTTGCGCCGTCTCTGCCTCGCGTTGATGATGCGGACGGGCTCGCCGCACAGCGCCGCCAACGCCACCGTATAGCGGACGATAGTGCCGCTGCCTGACATCTGCGCGCCATCGATGGTGACCACAAGAGTCACCGACTATGCCCGGCGAATGCGATGCGTAACTCGCTCTTGGCGCGCTTGAGAATCCACCGCCGTTTGGGGCCGAGATCGCGTCCGGCGCAACAGATGTAGCGTGCGGCGGCCCGCAGTTGGGTGCGCCGGCCTCCGGAGTCGCCGCGAAAGGGATCAGCTGCTGGCTTGCGGTACAGTCCGATATCCTGATGTGTTGCCCGCCACGTTTTTCGACTGGCCTACTGGTCCGGTGCCGGAGAACTCAAGTGGCGGATGAACCAATCGCCGGCCAGCATTGCAACCTGTTCGAGCGTTCCCGGTTCTTCGAAAAGGTGGGTGGCGCCGGGAACCACGGTGAGCTCACATTCGCCCGGTATCGCGGCCCGTGCCTGCCGATTCAGTTCGAGCACCACGTCATCGCGTCCGCCCACGATCAGCAGCGTCGGGGTGTGAACATTGCTCAGCGACCTACCCGCGAGGTCGGGCCGGCCCCCGCGGGAGACCACCGCGCGCACCTTCACCCTGGGATCGGTGGCCGCTACTAGGGCCGCGCCCGCTCCCGTGCTGGCACCGAAATAGCCTATCGGCAAGGACGCCGCGTCGGGCTGGGCCGCCAGCCAGCCGGTGACGTCGACCAGCCGTCCGGCCAGCAGCTCGATATCGAAGACGTTGGCGCGGTCGAATTCTTCGTCGGGCGTGAGCAGGTCAAACAGCAAGGTCGCGAGCCCGGCCTCGTTGAGGACCTCGGCGACACACCGATTGCGCGGGCTGTGCCTGCTGCTTCCGCTGCCGTGCGCGAAGACGACGATTCCGGTCGGATGCTCCGGGATGGTGAGGTGTCCTGCCACCGACACCGGTCCGGCGGTCACTTCGACTTCCTCATCGCGCCGCGGCGGGCCGGCGTCGCTGCCGCTGGCGACAACGTCCTGGAAACCATCGCCGGCGCGGTCGAGCAATGCGATGACCTCGTCGTCCGACGTCTCGCGGAACCTGTGGTAGCCCTGACCCACGGTGTAGAAATAGAAGGTTGGCGTTTGCAGGCACACCACTTCATCGGCGCACGAGCGCAGCTCGTCAACGACATCTGCCGAGCCCACCGGTGCCGCGAGCACAATCCGCTTTACGCCCTGCGCGCGAACCGCCTGGCACGCCGCCCTGGCAGTCGCCCCGGTGGCGAACCCATCGTCGACGATCAGCACCACCCGCCCGGCAAGCGGAGCACGTTCGCGCCCACGGCGATACCGTTCAACCTCCCACTGCAGCTCGGCGCGTTGCACGTTTTCTACGTCAGCGATTTCCGCAGGGGTCAGCTCGGTGTGTTCCAGCACGGCGTCGTTGATCACCCGCACCCCGCCCTCACCGATGGCGCCGAAGGCCAATTCGGGCTGGAACGGCACCCTCAGCTTGCGCACCACAAGCACATCGAGCGGGGCCCGCAGCGCCTTGGCGACCTCGAAGGCCACAGGCACCCCGCCGCGTGGCAGGCCCAATACGACAACGTCCTGGTCGCGGAACGAATCGAGATGCTGGGCCAGTCGACGTCCGGCATCCGCGCGATCATGAAACAACTGCACGTCGTCGAGTGTCTCGCGCACGGAGCGTGTCGATAAGGGGATTTGGTCACTTTAGCCGGTGCGGCGCGTCATCGATGACCATAAACAAGGAGCAGTGACCTCTACTTCTACCGCTGCGACCTAAGGCTGCTCCGATCCAGGTCCCGACAGCGGCGATGTTCAGCCAGTCGGGCCTGCAGGGAACCAATCCGCTGATGACCCATCCAGGTCGGCTGAGGACCAAAGACTCTCGCACCGGTGACCTCAAGACCTGATGATGGTCGCGCAAAAGCGGTGAATCTGGGTGGGGTCTGGCGACGAGGAGGCTTTGATGCCGTGGGTCGATCGTCGCGGTGCCGACCGACAGCTCCGGTGTGTTTACGGTCGCCGTGTGGTGCGGACATCGTCGTGCCGGGTCTTTCCAGGGCGGGGGATCATGTCGGGGCGCGTCTGCGCGAGCCAAGTGTTCGCCGAGCCGGGGGATTGGAGGGCGTTGCCGATCTCGCCGGCGACTGGTTATCACACAACCAACCGCCCTGACAGCCGTTTCGGGATCGGAAGCGAAGCCCGATGACCGTTCTTCGAATTGTCTGCGGTAGCGCCAACCCTGCCCTTGCCGCTGCGGTTGCCAACCATCTCGGCGTCGAGTCCGATGCTTGCTGTTTGGCGCGATATCCCGATGGCGAGTTGCGCCCGACGGTTGACAAGGTCTGTGGTGCCGATGTTTACGTCATTCAGACGACAGCGCCACCGGTGAATGACCACATTCTCGAATTGCTGCTGCTGCTCGATGCTTGCCGCCGGTCCCGCGCCGCACGGGTGACCGCCGTCGTACCGTACTTCGGCTACGCTCGCCAGGATCGACGCACCGTGGCAGGCCAGGGTGTGGGCTGCACTGTGGTGGCCGATGCGATCGCCGCTGCAGGAGCCGACCGGCTCATCGTCATCGACCCGCACACCCCCGGCCTGGAAGCACAGACCCGAATCCTGGTCGAAACACTCACCGCTGTTCCCACTCTATGCGGTGAGCTCGCTGCTGAACTGCCGCACGAGGCCGTCGTCGTTGCTCCCGACCTAGGCGCGGCCAAACTTGCCGAACGATATGCGGCCCTTCTGCGTGGTCCCGTGGCGATCGTACGCAAGCAACGCGAAGGTGGAACGACGGTCAGCGCATTGGACATCGCCGGCGAGGTGCATGGCCGTCCTGTGGTGATCATCGACGACATGATCACCACGGGGGCGACCATCGAAGCCGCGGTCGCGCTGCTGCGGCTGCGCGGCGCCGCGCCGGACATCGTCGTGGCCGCGACCCATGGGCTACTGGTCCACGCCGCCGCCAGCCGCTTGCGTGACCTAGATCTGCGGCGCGTGCTCGTCACCGACACCGTCGCATCCAGGGACGGGGCCGCTGTGATCGAGGTGTGCTCCGTCGCGCCGATGCTGGCTAGGGCCATTGCCTGCTTGCACAGCGACAGGCCACTGCACGAATCAGGCATCGATGTGCGATGATCCACCGGAGAGTGGAGCGCCGGCTGCTTGCGTGCACCCCCCAAAATTTGCGGATCCAACCGTGAAATCTCAAACCGGGAGCGCAGCCTTGGCATGTACCGGTTGTGCGAGCCTTGGCGGCACAACGCCGATGAAACGCCCCAGCGCGCCATCCGACCGGTGGGTGTCGCGGGCAACAGATTGGGAAAGGGTGTGGCGTTCTTCCAGGTCGTAGCGGTCGACCTCGATGGCACGCTCACGTCACGGGACGAACTATCCGTCGAGGCCCTGGATGCGATCGACCAGGTTCGCCGGAATGGTGTGGTGGTCATACTGGTTACCGGCCGGATCGCAGCGGAATTAGAGGCCGCCTACCCCCGTATCGCCGATCACTTCGACGCACTGGTGCTCGAAAACGGGGCGGTCGTCGTAATCGACGGAATGACTACGGCGCTATCGGCGCCAGTCGACGCTGCGCTCGGCGACGCTCTCGCCGAGCGCGCGCTCCCGCACCGACGGGGACGGGTGCTGGTAGCCATTGACGGTGAGCACGCGGCGACCGTGCTCGAAGTGATCGGCGAGCTGGGATTGGACTGCCAGATCGTGCGCAACCGGATGGCCTTGATGGTGCTGCCCGCAGGTGTGACGAAAGGCACGGGGCTGGGCGCAGTGCTGGCGGAGCTGAACCTCTCCGCGCACAACACCATCGCGGTCGGCGATGCGGAGAACGACTTGTCGTTATTCGGGATGGCTGAGATCGGCGCCGCCGTGGCTGACGCCGTCCCTTCCGTGCGAGAACATGCCGACCTTGTCCTCGAAGCACCGGACGGGGCCGGTATCGCCGATCTGCTGGCCGGCCCTTATCTGAGTGGGGCACGACGCTGGTGCCCGCCACGGCGGTGGATCGACATCGGCACCTTCGACGACGACACGCCGACGCGAATACCGGGAAGCCAGGCCCGGATCCTCGTCACCGGCCCCGCCGGGTCGGGCAAGAGTTACCTGGTCGGACTCATGGCGGAGCGATGGATCCTGGCCGGCTATTGCGTTCTTGTCATCGACCCCGAAGGCGACCACGTGCAATTACAGCAGCTGAGCCACGTGCAGGTCCTCGATACCCCCCAGCACCTTCCCGAGCCGACCGAGTTGGTCAACACGCTGCTGCATCCATCCACCCGCATCGTGTTGGATATGTCGGGCGTCGCCGAGGCAGACAAGATCGACTACCTGCATCGATTGCGCTCGACGGTCGAAGCGCATCGCGAACGACATGGACTACCACACTGGGTGATCTACGACGAGGCCCATCTGCTCGGCACCGACAGGGTACCCCGGTGGACACGGCGAGGCGGCTACGTATTCTCATCGTTCGCACCAGCAGCGCTACCGGCCGAAGAGATCGACAGCACCGACGTAGTGCTGGAGCTCACCCATGGCGAAACCCCAGGGGGAGTCGCGCCAAAGACGATACAGCGGGCCACCTTGCGTTTCGGCTCCGAGCCTGCTCGCCGGTTCACCGTCGCGGACCGCCGGACCACACACGTACGGCACCGCCACAAATATGCCGACGTTTCCTTGGCCAACGAGCGACGGTTCTACTTCCGACCGGTAGACGGCCAGTACATCGCTCCGGCGGCGACGATGCACGACTTCCGCGCCGCGATACGTCATCTGGACCCGCAAGCACTCCACTACCACCTGGAACGGGGTGATTTCTCCCGCTGGTTGGAGAACACGATCGCCGACAAGGATTTCGCCGCGCATGTGGCGGCATGGGAGGACGAGTTGCAGGCGCATCAGGCTGCGGACCTGGAACGAATACGCCACCGTCTGGCCCAGGCCGTAGAAGAAAGGTATCTCGATACACAAGACCACGACTAAGATTTTGCACGTAGCGGGCAATTTCATTGTGCGCGAACATGTTTCGATCCGATAGGCTGCCAGCCGGAAGGAAGAGTTGAAATGGCTGACAATCGTTACCTCGAAGCCATCAAGCGCCTGCTCAGCGCGGAGACATACTTCCGTTCGCGCGAAAAGGCCAAGGAGCCTGAGCCGAAAACTCCGGCCCCCGAGGACAAGTCACAAAGATGACCAGCTGGAAATGCGCCGGCACGCGGCAGTCCTACTGGGGACGCGGAACCACGCTGATTTGGAACCGAACGTTTGGTGGTCAGTCGATTCGCCAGGGCACCCCGGTAGTCGGCACCCGGCACCGGTACGCCGTCGTCGCGGTCAACGAAAACAACGGTGCGGTTGTCGTCACCGGATGTGGTAACGACAGCAAGCGTGAGACCCTCATCGGCGATGTTGTCGCGTAGCTGCCGATGTCAATGGCCGCGTGAGCTTTACGTCGCAGCCGTGCGGTGTCCAGCAGATGGGTGAGCCTCACGCCGGGCAGGCGCAACGTTTGGCCGACAAGCCGCGCTGTCACACCCGGCAACGTGAAAAGCAGCGATCGGTACACCTCGGAGACCGACATGCTGCGCCACAGGTCGAGAGCCCGACCAGCCTGGTCGGCGGGTGAGAGATGGGCAAAGGCAGGTAATAATGATTGACCAGGCTACGGGCAAGCGCGTGACGACCTGTCGCGTAGGCCTGACCGGCGCATGCCGCCACGGCGTCGGCTGTCTGCCTCACGGTGGTGACAGTCGGGTGACGGTGCACCGCTTTTCGATGTCGTCGTGGGTCCAATGCCAGCCCCTAGGGGTCCAATGGCTCTATAGCCGGTAGCGGCCTAACCCCTAGGTTGGGGGCTATGCGCAACCGGGTTGGGTCGGACGGTGGCTGATATGGGGGCCAGGTCTAGGGGCGTGGTGGCGATCGGCGCGTCGGCGGGAGGAGTCGAGGCGCTGACCGAGTTGGCGGCGGGTCTGCCGCCGGATCTTCCCTTTGCGGTCATGGTGGTACTTCATGTATCCGCGTCAGCGCGCCCTATGTTGGCGGAGATTATTGATCGCAGCGGTCCATTACCCGCTGTGACGGCGACCGATGGTGCCGTGCTGGAACCCGCCCGTATTTATGTCGCGGTGCCCAACCACCATCTGCTGTCACGCAACCATCGGGTGGTGCTGTCGGATGGGCCAAGAGAAAATAATTGCCGCCCGGCGATTAATGCGCTTTTCCGTTCGGTGGCGCTGGATTACGGGCAATGTGCGGTCGGCATTTTGATGTCGGGCCTGCTTGATGACGGGGTGGCCGGGCTGGCGGCGATCAGGGACTGCGGCGGGGTCACGGTGGTCCAGCTACCGACCGATGCCATGTTTCCGGACATGCCGCTGAATGCTCTTAAGGCCGGGGTAGCCGATTACAAGGTTGCGGCCGGAGAGATAGGTGGTCTTCTCATGCAGCTGGCCGATCGTGATGTTGAGGAGGACGGGATGGACCCGGACGGGCGGTTGGAATTGGAGAACCGCATCGCGATGGGCAGCCGGTTTGAGATACCGTTTGACCCCGAGCAGCTCGGGCCGGCGACAGGTTACAGCTGCCCTGGGTGCAAAGGCGCACTGATGGCGGTCGGAGAGAACACCTACCGCTGTCGCGTCGGTCACGCCTGGACGGCCGAGGCGTTGTTGGCCGCGCGCGATGACGAGCTGGAAGAAGCAGTGTCGGCGGCGATTCGCATCCTGGATGAGAAAGCGAAACTATCCCGCAAGCTCGCCGAAAGCGCCGGGCCTGGAGAGGACTACGAACGGTACAACGCGTTGGCAGACCAAGCCGAACATGCGATCGCGGTGCTGGGTGAAGCTCTCTCCAAGGGCGAGACAGAAGCTCTGACCAGTGGGGAACAGCCTTAAGTGAGCAACTAAGAGAGTTCGACCGCTCAGTATTTCTGACAGAGATTATATTGTGCAGCAACGTGATCGAGGCCAGCGCGGTCGCTGCAGTTACCCCGCGTCAATTTACTCGTCGTGCGGGAACCGCTTTACCTTCATCGGATGTACTCGACCGCATTGGATGATCCCGCTATTGCCGCAAGAGTGTGTCATCGCCGCGGTCACGGCGGTCGAGTTCGAGAATCCGCTGTTGGGTGATCGAGTACTGCAGGGCGACCGCGGCATGGTCGGCGTAACCAGCCACCAGGTCGCGTTCATCGTCGCTGAACTCGCTGCGGTGGGTGCTGTGCCCGACCACCAGCGCCCCGGCAATGACACGGGTATCACGCAGTGGCGCCACAATCGCCGGACCAAGGTTGACTCCGTTGTCGATCAACGTGAGCCTATCGAGATTGAGTATCGTCCGCTCGTGGAACGCGACCCACACCGGTGAATGACCCGCACGGATCGATAGCCCCAGCCTGATCGGCTCAGGTGGCGTCCCGGCGACCGCAGCCACGACAAGCTCGCTGGCCTCCTCAAGGCTGGTCGGCTGCGGCGGCACCGCCAGAAACGACCACTCGCCGCCGACAAACCACAGCACATCATTGCTGATCAACTGACGCACCTGGCCGGATTCGGTGCCGGCAAGCAATGCCATCGACACCGCGCGGGTGGCCTCCAGCCAGGCCTGGCGAGTACGCGTCTGCTCAAATAGCCGCGCATTCTCGATGGCCACTGCCGCTGCGGCCGACAACGCCTGCATGATTGTCTCGTCATCGTCGGTGAACTCGGCGTCATCGGCTTTGTCGGTCACGTAGATGTTGCCGAACACCCGACCGTCACGCAGCACGACAGGAAGCCCGAGAAATGTCTTCATCGCTGGATGATGAGCGGGAAACCCCACCGATGCGCGATGGGCGGATATGTCGTTGAGCCGCAATGGGCGAGGATCGTCAAACAGCACACCGAGCACACCGCGACCGCGCGGTAAGTCGCCGATTTCAGCGTGGGTGGACTCGTCGATGCCCTGGTAAACAAAATCGGCGAGCGTTTTTCCCTCGCCCCGCACACCCAAGGCACCGTAACGCGCACCGGTCAGCTCAACCGCCGCCCCGACAATCTTCCGCAATGTCTCACGCAGATCCAGACCGGAGGCAACCATCAAGATCGCCTC
>DASPOT010000261.1:0-2178 GCA_035625875.1 Mycobacterium sp.
GCCTTTCACGCCACCCACCGCGCACCACCGGCACTGGCCGCCTGAAATACTCACCGCGCTCCGACATCGCCCGCCCCTACCCGAACCGCCCCGCCCCGGGGCCCAACCCCAAACCGGACAAGCTGGTAGACGAGGCCAGCAACTCACACGCGTCGCCATCCAGCAGCCTCAGTCAGCTCAACATTCGACAATTCAGTCGCAAATCGTCACACCAGTTTCATCGGTGGATCGAGGCTAAGGCATCGCCTACAAAGTGCGCGCGCCGGAGTCTGGAAACAGTATGGCCGTTTTCCAGGCCAATCAGCAAGCGATGGATTGGCTCTGCCCATGAGCGACAAGCCATTTCAAGTAGGATCGCGCATGCCCTGCGGCGCGGCCTCAGTCTGGTCGAGTTGGAGGAGCGCTACCGCGAGGAGAACTTGCGCAAAGCGCTTTACTGATAGCCATCAGGGCCGCGCCTCGAAAATCAGGTTGAACGGTGTCTGCATCGCGCGCCGGAACCACGTGAAACCACCATCGTCGACCATCACTTTCCTCAATCTCAGCTCCCCGGCTTGCGCGCCCAGCGCTGGTCCACGCCGCGCCAGCGACACCGGAACACAAATCAGCGATGATGCCCCGTAGTACAGCCGGCCCACCGCATTCAAGTTCTCTGCGATGCTGTCGCCCGCGAACGGTTCGACGAGCAGGCAGTGGCCATCGGGTTTCAAGGCAGCTCTCGCATGCCGAGCCGCGCCGGACGGGTCGGCCATATCGTGCAAGCAGTCGAAGAACCCGATGAGGTCATAGTCGCCGCTGCGGTAGGACGTAGCGTCGGCCAGCTCGAAGCTCGCGTTACCGACACCCGCTTTCGCCGCCCGCTCGCGCGCGGTTTCGATCGACGCGCCGTGGTAGTCGATGCCGACGAACTGCGAATTCGGGAATGCCTGCGCCATAAGGATTGTGCTAGCGCCGTGCCCACAGCCGACGTCGGCCGCCCGGCCGCCGGCGGTGAGCTTGTCGATGACGCCGTCGAGTGCGGGCAGCCACGACGAGACCAAGTTCGCGTTGTAGCCGCCGCGGAAGAATCGCTCGGTGCCGTAGAACAGGCACCGATGATGTTCGCCCCATTCCATGCCGTTGCCGCTGCGGAAATTCTCGACCGCACGCTCACGCACGTAAAACAGGTCTTGGATGATCTGGTAGGCGCCGGGCAGATCGACGGGACCATTCGGGTCGGCGAGGCAGAGCTCCTGTTCCTCGTTCAAGTAATACGTGTCGCTGGCCTCGTCGTATTCGACATAGCCGCCGGCGGCCTGATTCGCCAACCACTCACGGATGTAACGCACGTTCGTCCCGGTCTTCTGCGCCAGCTCCTCGGCCGACAAACGGTGCCCTGCGAGCGCCGTATACAGACCGAGCTCGTCGCCGATCA
The DNA here is from genome assembly GCA_035625875.1 of Mycobacterium sp. Taxonomy (GTDB): domain Bacteria; phylum Actinomycetota; class Actinomycetes; order Mycobacteriales; family Mycobacteriaceae; genus Mycobacterium. The sequence continues at coordinate 1,415 of DASPOT010000261.1, forward strand.
ACATCAGCACCGCGCTCACCGACGCGCCGAGATCGCCGACCGCCTTGCCGAGAAATGCATTGAGTTTGTCTTCGGTAACGCTCATCGCAAGCTCCTTTGCTCACCGCCGTCTCAAAGCTAGACCCCAGCGAGGTGAACCGTCCCGGGTTTGATGCCGCTTCCTTCCTTGAGGAGGATGCGGGTCATGACCAAGCACTACCCCTACCTGAAGGGAGCGCTCGGTGAAGCCGCCGCGGCGGCCGCCCGCACCGACACCTTCCTGGGCGAGCGCTACCGGCGTCTGGTCAAACGCCGCGGCAAGCACAAAGCCCTCGTCGCGGTCGCCCGCTCCATCCTGGTCATCGCTTGGCAGCTACTCTCCGACCCCACCGCCCGATTCCACGACCTCGGCCCCGACTACCACACCAGCCGCGTGGTCACCGAGCGAAAGATCCGCAACCACATCGCCCACTTGACCGCGATGGGATTCCACGTCACCCTCCAACCCGCAGCATAGCTTTCGAAATACATACGCACGCACCGTAACCCGGCTCCGCAAGCTCCGCCGGCTAGCCTTCGGCCTGACCACTCACCTTGAGTATTTTCCGGTCAGTCACCCTGGCCCCTGGCGGGGCCGCACACAACGGGTGAAAACTGTGCGTGGGTCGCCCGGGCGACGTCGAGATTTCTATGGTGTGTGAGAGCCCGTGGTTTAGTCGGACGCGGGAGCCTCGGGAGCACCGAACTGTTGCTGCGAGCACGAGGGTCAGAATCCTACAACGATG
>DASPOT010000262.1:0-5572 GCA_035625875.1 Mycobacterium sp.
GTAGGCGTACTGCTCGCGGGTGTCAACGAGGATCTGTAGCTCGGCGATGCCGGCGGCGCGGGCCGTCGGGGTGGTGACGTTTGGGCGTGCTTGCTTGCGTATGCGCGGGGACTGCCAGAACACCGCGTCGCGGCCGCGTGCGGTGGTGAACACCAACTGGGAGCGGCTCTCGCGACCACGGTCGAGGATCAGGTCGATCGCTGCGCCGCGGCGGATGCAGGAGCGGATCGGCGCCCGTTCGACGATGTCCGGCTGGGCTGGCCACTCGTCGGCGGTGACCGGGTCGATCGGCTCGGCATCGTGCATTTCCCGTCTGACGGGCCGGGGCGTCCTCGACCTGGACATCGTGACTTTCGCGGATCGCCCACCGCCCGAAGCTGGAGCGGGTAGTCAATTACTCATGCGCTTGTGCGGCCACGAAACCTAGATTGCTCTTAACAAAGCATCCGAGCTGCGTGGGGACATGGCAACGATTCTTCTGGTAACGCGGGGAGCAGATGAAAATGACAGGCGACACGACGGCACATACTCGCGACATCACGCTTGATACCTACCGCTACCTGCGTGGCGGCATGGCGGTCGTGATCATCATGCTCGGCACGGCCGTGATCGGCGAACGGCTGACGGCAACCTGCTGGCAAACCTCGATCAGCGCCTACTACTTCACCACCGCACACAGCATCTTCATCGCAGTGCTCTGTGCCCTCGGCGTGCAATTCATCGTCTACAAGGGCAGCAGCCACACCGAGGATGTCCTGCTGACTCTGGCGGGCATCCTGGCGTTCATCGTCGCCATGGTCCCCACCACCCGACCAGTCTTGCTGTGCGCGCGCTACGGTCTGCCGGCCGATTACGACGTCAAACACGCAATCACGAACAATGTGTGGGCCGTCGTGATCACCCTGGTGATCGCTCGCGTAGTGTCGTGGTGGCTGTACCGACGCACGAACACCACCCAACCCAAGAGCGTCTTGGGCACGGTGTCGATGTACCTCCTGCGGGCGATCATGGCCGTAGGCCTTGTCGCACTGATCTTTTTCCGAAACCTCTTCGATTCGAATGCACACGGCATCGCCGCGGTGATCATGTTCCTGGCGATCATCAGCACCGTCGTCACCACGGCATTCCTCGTCAGCCGTCAAGATGACGCCAAATCTCCGCATCGACACCTGTATTACGTGCTCTACCAAGGCATTGCGGCGGCGATGATCGTGACGTTGATCGCTGTTGTGGTGCTGCACATCGCGCTCGACAGCTGGAACCACTGGGTGATCGTTGTCGAGACCGCGCTGATCCTCGAGTTCACCGTCTATTGGGTCATTCAAACCATCGAGCTATGGAGAACTCCCAACCGATTCGAACTCCTTCCCGATGCCGATCAGCCCCGGCTCGCGCAACCACGGCGCACGCGAAGCCCCGCCGGATTGCTCCCGGAGGTCGTTGAGGCGACAAGACCGCCGGTCCGAGAGCGACTTCTGACTGCCCTTTAGAAGCGACTAGCAGCAGCCGCCGCCCGCCGTCCGGTCCGGGAGGAGGTCCGCGGGTTCTTGCAGTGGTCGCAACACCGGTTGGAATGAGGGTGTTGGTGGCCAGGTTCTTCAGGCACATGATCAGCGAGAACGTGCAGGTGTTCTGGGCGGCGTTGCAGCGTGGTGAGTTCATCACCGATGCGGCCGAAGTGGTTGGGACATATCGCAAGCAGGGCGCGCGGTGGGTGATCGCCAGTGGCGGGGTGCGCCCGCGGCGGGGTCGGAACCTGCAGGGGCGTTACTTGTGTTTTGCTGAGCGGGAGGAGATCGCGCTGGCCCGGGCCGCGGGTGAGTCGATGCGGTCGATCGCCGCGCGGCTGGGGCGCGCCCCGTCGACGATCTCACGGGAGCTGGGCCGCAACGCCGAGGCGCCGGGGCGGTATCGGGCGACCAGCGCGCATGCGGCGGCCTGGGAGCGTGCCGCGCGGGCGAAACCGGCGAAGCTGGCGACGAACCTGGCGCTGCGGGGGAAGGTTGGGCAGTATCTGCAGAAGCGGTACTCGCCGGAGCAGCCAACGTATGTCGTCCGCCAGCGGTGCCGCCAGCCGGCTAATCCTGAGCAGACCACGTCGCAACAGCGCTGGTGGACAAGGGGGTTGAGGTCCTGATTCATCCGCTGCGTGCGACGTGCTACCGGAAATCCTCCATATGTGATTCGATCGGATTCGCCGGCAGGGGAGTCGCGGCGACGGGTCTCGTTTGGTTCCACCTGGGCGACATACCGTGATGGTTATGACTGTTGAACGGGGACCGCCCAGCCGCTAAACCCGGGGGCGGTTCTTTGTCGGAATGTCACCAAAGGTCTGGCGGTCGACAGGGGATCACGTGTCGTCTCATCTGATCCGGTGCTCGAGCTGATGCCGGCGGGGGCCGCTCAGGTCAGCGAGGGCCGCGCGGCGTTGACGTTTCGCGTGGCAGCATTGTGGCCGTGGCCCGAGCGCGCATCGGTGTTGTGGGCGAGTTTGAGCCGGACTTCGCTCCGCATACCGCGATTGACACTGCCGTCGAGCACGCCCTGGCCGCGGAACCGTCCCGCCCGCCGATCGCGTTGGAGTGGGTCCCTACTTCTGACGCCGAGCACATCAGCGAAGAGGAGCTCGCCGCCTATGCTGGCTGGTGGATCGCCCCGGGCAGCCCGTATCGCAGTATGAATGGCGCCCTGAGAATCATCCGCTATGCCCGCGAGCACGATGTTCCCCTTTTAGGCACGTGCGGTGGGTACCAGCATGTGGTCCTCGAATATGCACGCAACGTGCTGGGTTTCGCTGATGCCGCACACGCAGAGTACGACCCATATGCGTCGGATTTGTTCATTACGGCGCTGAGCTGCTCGCTGGTGGGCCAGGCGATGACGGTAATGGTGCGTAAGAACACGACTGCTGCTCGGCTTTACCCGAGCAGCAGAATCACCGAGACGTACTACTGCAACTTCGGCCTCAACCTCAATCACTTGCCGGCACTGACCGCGGCCGGATTGGTGGTGTCAGGCACCGACCAAGACGGCGAGCCCCGCATCCTTGAGCTGCCTAGCCTCCGCTATTTCCTGGCCACATTGTTCGTCCCGCAGACGTCGAGCACGCCCGAGGCCCCACACCCGCTGATAGTCGGTTTTCTGCGCGCCGCAACGCAAAATCCCCGATAGCCCGATTTCCCGCTCGCAGGCCACCCCGGCGCCAGTCCCCCGGTGGGGGAGCGGCGCTAATGCCCGATCCATAGCGACACCGCGCCGATTCATCTGATGAATCAACGCGAGGTATCTAGATACCAGCAAGACCGAGTCGAATACGGTTGCGCAAGCACATAGTACGGGTGCGTCCGAGTTATCGGCAACTAACCACGTCTGAAATGTCCGTTCCAGGTTTAGTTGACATCCGTGAGCTTGGCGTATGCCAACAACATTCGGACCTTCTCTGGCCTGACTGTCCAGAACGAGATGACACTTCCGTACGGTTTGTGATCGGACCGACCCGTGGTGATGCGTGCTTCTGAACTTGCCAGCATCGCTAGGCGAGCTACCCGTCCTCTGAACTTATTGATATGCCACGGTCGGCCAGTTCGTATCTAGGTTGGGTGATCGCGGCTTTTGGGTGAACGTCTCTTTCGCACGATCATCGGCTGATGGGTTCACACGGGTCGCCGTCGGAACAGGATGAACGCGGCGGCAGCGGCGATGAAGCACCAAAGGAACCCCATTCCGACGTATGCGCTAAAGCCGAGGGCTGAGGAGCTGCGCGTGGAAACGGCGGCGGTGGCCCCTGGGAGGGCTTGGATGGCCTTTATCGGCCAGAAGCCGGGAACGAAGGCGAGTAGCCATTGCTTCCACCCGGTGAGTAGCCATGCGACGACGGGCAGAAAGATCAGAATCCCGGTGAATTTGGTTGCGGCGATGCCCTCGGCGCGATCGTGGGCGAGGGCGCTGACCAGAAACGCGTTGATGGGGACCTGCATCGCTGCCAGCGTTGCGATGAGGACCGTGCTTGGCGGTGTCATGGTGAACGTTCCGCTGATGAGAATGGTGACGATGCCGGCGAGCACTGCCGCCACGAAGGCGAAGGCCACTTTCACCCATACGTAAAGATCCGCAGACACGGGCGAGATGCCGATGCTGAGCAGCACGCGGTCCTCGCGGTCGTCCAGTAGGGAAAACCCGGCGATCATACCGAAGTCGAAGCCCGCAGCCAGGATAACCAGCACGGCCGCGGTCACTGCGGCGAAGGGCAATGTCAGCAGGTGGCGGTTGAGCAGCAGCCGCGCCAGACCGCCCAGGACGAGGGGATAGAGCAGCATGACTCGGGTCATCTCGTCGCGCAGCAGGTTTTTGATCTCGAATCGCACGAAGGTGGCGAGCATGGCTTACACCCCGACCGCGCGAACCACGTAGCGGTGGAAACCGGGCTTGACCACGCCGGCGTAGAGCACGGCGCACAGCAGCAGCAGATAGGCGTATCCGAACGCCACCTGCCAGCTCGGCACGGGTGAGAAGGCCGCGGCAAGCATCCGGGCCGCACTGACCGGTGGCAAGACGAGCAGGTAGGGGACCACGGTGTCGGGGATGAGACCGAACAGGGTGAACACCCCGGGGAACCAGATGACGAACATGTACACGATGCTGCGCAGCATGACCGCGGTGAAATCCTTGGCGCCGTAGGTCAACGCGATCCCCACCAGGGCATGCAAGCCGGCGACCACAATGATGGCCGGCGGCAGGTCGACCCAGCGGCTGAGTGTCGCACCCTTGAGCAGCCAGATAGCGGCGGTGATAAACACCAGGTTCACCAGCGAGTTCAGCATCGCGGTGAGTGCCTTTGCGCACAGGTATTCGTCAGGGCCAACCGGTGAGGTGAGAATCGCATCGATGGTGTGTTCTTGTTTCTCGTAGAAGATCGCCGTCCCGATCAGGCCCATGTTCATCACGGTGGAATCCATCAGCAGGACAAACGGGATGAATTGTCTGAGCTGATCATTGGTGAGGGCCAGGGTGGCCAGCACCCAGACGGTGAGCAGCAACAGGTTGGCAGCCAGCAGGTGATATCTGCGGAATCGCTGCCAGTCACCGACCACCAGGGCCGGCAATCGCCTACCCATCGAGGCGTTCACCCACGACGTGAATGAAGACATCTTCCAGCGTGGTTTCCCCGGAGTGGATACTGACGATGTCCGTGGTGTCGAGCAGCCGGTGAAACTCCGGTGTCCTGATCGCCTCCATCGGAAAGGTTTCCACCTGGGTTTCGGTACTGTCAGCGTATTCCACGGTCACGGTGCGCTTTCCGTAGCGGAGTTTGAGGTTGTGTGGTGTGTCGATGACGGCGATCCTGCCGCGGGAGATGAACGCCACCCGGTCACACAGCTCGTCTATGTCGGACATGATGTGGCTGGTCAAAAAGACCGTTCCGCCGTCCGAGCGGTAGTCGGCGATCATGTCCTTGACGATGCGTGAGTTCACCGGATCCAGACCGCTCGTCGGCTCATCCAGGAACAACGTCGTCGGCCTGTTGAGCAGGGCACGCACGAAATTCAGCCGCACCTTCATGCCCTTGGAGTAC
>DASPOT010000263.1:0-4753 GCA_035625875.1 Mycobacterium sp.
ATTTAGCGACCGAGCGTCGAAGAGTGGCCGAACGGTGGTGGGTTGCCGCTGGCGCAGCTTCGCGTCGACCTGCCACGGACCGACCACGTTCTCGGCGATCCGATGCGCCTCGGCGATGGCGCCGGTGGATTCGCTGCCCGCCGTACCGGACGGTGGGCCCGATGCGGTCGGGTAGCTGCCTGTGTCCATCAGCGCCACGATCGCACCGTCCGAATCCCCAGGCTCAGGGGGTTTGACCGCCACCCCGCCCACGGTCGAAGTGCAGATTTCTAGCCAACCACCCCGCGGGCACAAATTGCTGCGCTTTGGTGTCGTATGGCCGCGCGCAGAGCGGTAGCGGCTGAATGTCTCGATCGCCCTTGATGTCTCGCACGCATCGCAGTAGGTGGGCACCACGACACCGCGAAGCGGCTGGTCCGTCGGATCGGGTCGCGCCGTTTATTGTGGGATTTTCGCGAGGATGGCGTTGGCGATGTCGACGGCCTGGTTGGTGATGTCTAGACGACAGGCAAACACGTCGGCGGCCACATTGTTGCGGATCGCCAAGGCGCGCTGACATGCGCCTGTCAGCGGCATATTATGGGCGGGGCCGTTCCAAAGTTGCGTCATCGATAGGGACACGCCGGTTTTGGTCAGCGGGCCGAACACCCAGTCTTGCGGGGGAAGGTTCGGATAATTCAGCGTAAAGCCAGTACCCGAGCAAGCCGACCACTGGGTTGTCTGGTCGGCGAGCAGCTTTTGTGCGTCGGCGGCCGTGGGGAATTGGACCATGGCCTGAAGGATTTCGAATGCTATAGGAACGTCGCCGGGTTCGTGGATTGCCTGCGTCCGCGCGCCGTTCCATCCGGTGTGGAGATACACCGCGGCCTGCGCCGGCGCGAAGGCGCCGATGCAGTTTTTCTGCACGATCACCGGGGTCTCGTCAATTAAGGTGTCGAGAGACTTGTAGACAGCCAGCTGAGAGGCGCCCACTATCTGCGCGACTTGTTCGGGGGTGAGCAGGAGGTCGTCGAGCACCTTGGGCGGCAGCGGTGCTACCGGGGCCGGTGGGGTAGTGGATGTGGTGGTGGCGGCCGACGGGGCAGCGGGTCTGGGGTGCTCATCGGAGCGGCGGCCAAGGCTGATCGCGCTGAGCGCGGCGCCGGCCAGCACGACCACGGTGGCCAGGGAGGCCAGGATCAGCGTTCGCGGGCGTCGCCGCGGCTTGACCGGGGCCGGGGAGGGGGCAAAATCCGGTGTACCCCACTGCGTCGGCGCCCAAGCTGGGCCCGGCTGTGTGCGGGGCCCACCGGCAGAGAGCCACCACTGCGGGCCAGTGCCGGGCGCATCGGGGTAGGAACTGACCGCAGCAGCCGGGATCGGCTGCCAGGGCATCGTCACCGGGGCGGTCCGGTCGTGCAGCAGCGCAGCCGCGGCGGCATCGGCCAGTTCGCGCGCCGAGGAGAACCGCCGTGCGGGATCTTTGGCCATCGCCTTGGCGATCACCGCATCCAGCGCCGGCGGCAACCCCGCCACCTGATCGGTGACCCGCGGCGGGGGTGCCTGCAGGTGGGCCATCATCACCGCCGCCATCCCCTGGGCGGTGGAGAAGGGGGTCTTACCCGTCAACATCCGAAACAGCGTGCAGCCCAACGAATACAGGTCCGCGCGCCCGTCGAACCCGCCCCCGGTAAGCACCTCCGGGGCCGCATAGGCGATCGTGGCCACCAGCGACCCGGTCACCGTCAAAGCGGCATCGTCGAGCGCACGGGCGATCCCGAAGTCGCCCAACAGCACCCGCTCCTCAGCACCGACGGGCCCCGACAGCAAAAAGTTGGCCGGCTTGACATCACGGTGCACCACGCCGTGCTGGTGCGCGTAGTCCAGCGCCTTGGCGACCTCACCGACGATATGAACCGCGCGTGCCGCTGTCATGGTCCCCGCCCGTAGTGCCCCATCGGCATCGGTGCCGTCGACGAACTGCATCGCGATCCACAGCAGCCCGTCGTCGGTCTGGCCGCGCCGATAAATCGACACGATGTTGGGGTGATCCAGCATCGAGGCCACGTCAGCTTCCCGCACGAAGCGAGCCCGAAACTCGTCGTTGTGCGACAACTCGGCGCTTAGAACCTTCAACGCGTCCCGGCGCGGCAACTCAGGGTTAGCCACCACATACACCGCGCCCATCCCGCCCACACCAAGCAACCGCTCAACGCGATACCCCGCCACCACAGACCCGACACCAAGCACACCCCACCCCCGAGTGTTGGGCGCCGCGCCCGACCCCCGATCATCTGGGCTGCTCATCCAGTCAATTCCTCACCGCCGTCAAGCATGCCACGCCCTCCCGAGCAGCACCCATACCTGAGGTATCCCTCACCCCCGGTGGGCGCGCCGAACCCTACCCGGGGATCTTCGCGGTGATGGCGTTGAGGACATCACGCCCTGATTGGTGACGTCGTAGCGGCAGACGAGGACGTCGACGGCGATGTTGTTGCGGATGCCGAGCGCGAGTTGACAACTCCAGCCGTGGCCGCCTTCTGTGAGCAGGGAAATCGACAGTGTCGCGTCCGTTGCGGCCGACGGGGACAGCGTCCAGTTCTGGGGCCCGGGCTGGTCGGCGAGGTTGGTCGGGATGGTGTGGCAGGCTGACCACTGGGCTGTCTGGTCGGCCAGCAGTTTCTGTGCGTCGGCGGCGGCGAAGGCGACGACCGCCTGGGTCGCGGAGTAGAGGCGGAGGCCGTTCTGCGGAGCGCACCTCGCGCTCAAGTTCTTTGATCCGCTGCTGCTCAGCAGTGGTGGCACCCGGGCGCTCGTTGGCATCAACATGGGCCTGTAACACCCAACGGCGCAGCCACTCGTAACCAACACCGACCTTTGGGCCGATTACCTGGCAGGCGGCATACACCGACCGATACTCATCAAGATGATCAAGCACCATCTTCACCGCACGCTCACGCTGCTCGACCGGGTAGTGCTTCGCGTCATGACCCGCATCCTCCTCACAGAAGGAAGCGGCATCAAACCCGGAACGGTTCAACGTGCGGCTCCGGCATGAATGCGGGTGATTCCCGGCTCCGGTGAACCAATTCGTACCCGGGGCTGGGGGAGCGAGCTTTCGGATCCGGTGGCGACCGGAAATTGACGCCCGATCAAACGTTCGGCTAGCCGGCGGCGGTTTTCGCGCTGAGGTATGCGACGATTCCCTGAGTGACCGCGGAGGCGTATTTTGCTCGCCCGTCGGGGCTTTCCATTTGAGCGGCTTCGTCGCTGCTCTTCATGTTGCCGAGCTCGACGAGTATCGCCGGGTACTGGGCCAGGTTTAAGCCAGCGAGGTCTGCCCGGCCGTAAAGCCCGTTGGACCCGATGTAGGTGGACGGTTGCAGACCCGACGCGACCAGGGAATCGCGCATGGTGGTCGCCAACTGCACGGCCGGTCCGGCCTGGGCGTCGTTCAAGGGCGGACTGGAGTAGTTGATGTGGAATCCCCGCCCGCCCGGCGGTCCACCGTCGGCGTGGATGCTGGCGATCGCGTCGGGGTGCATGGCGTTGGCGATTGCGGCGCGCTGATCGATGCAGGGCCCAACAGAGTTGTCGTTGTCCCGTGACAGCGCTGTGCGCACGCCCATTTGGTTGAGCGCATCACGAATCTGCAGTGCCACATCCCAATTGAAGGCGTGCTCCGGATAGCCGTCGTTGGTCGAGGCGCCCGTGGTGTTGCACTCCTTGGTGCCTCCCCGGCCGTTGGGGACATGCCGGGTGATGGAGGCATCGGCCACGCCGTTGTGACCCGGGTCGAGGAACACGGCCATTCCGGCGACATTCGCGGCCGAGGCATTCGGGGCATCCAAGGTGGCCGCCAACGCGCCGAGGCTCAAAAACACCGGGGCGGCACCGGCATATCTCAAGATGTCACGTCTCGAAACAGATCGCAGCCCACCCCCAACACACGGAGGAGCAGTATCCTGCACCCGCGACATGGTAACAAAGCAGTGCATATGCGATCCGAAGCTGTTGGGGCGGGGACGGCGAGGTGGTGCAGACGCCGGCGATTTTCTGTGCGCGGAGGCCGCTGTTGACAACGATGGCGCAGACGCTGCCTTCCCCATCTCGGTGGTTCAAGATAGCGGTGGTGGTTGCGAAGGCAGTGGATCCCACAAACGAAGGAGAAGGATGCATGTGGCGAACTGTATGCGCTCTCGGTTGACGCACGATCCCGCGCATCGATCCCGCGTGATGCGTCGCGGCATGACGCTGCTCGTCGTCACGATCACGTTCGCGCTCGTCGCCTGCTCAGAGTCGACTAGGTCCTCGACCGCATCGACGTCGACCGCCACGCCGCCCACAAGAGCGACCGCCACTCCCTCCACGGCAGCGACTACGCTCGCGCCCGCACAGAGGCGGCTGGCATCCGAACCCGCGCAGCTGGCCAGCGACCTGGTTGCCGACGAGCAGACGCTGCGCGACCCGAAGTCGTCGGAGGCCGTGCTGATAGGGGCAGCGCGCCGCCAGCAAGCGGCCTACCACGCCCTCGGTTGGCATCCCGAGTGGGACGTGATCGCGCGCCCGCGGATCCCGCCGTCGCTCCTCAACGTCTACGACCGCAACGTCGACGCGCAACGGCAGTTCACCGCGATGGTCGCCAGCCAACCGAAGGACACGCTGCCCGCGTGGCGCATCGACCCGCCGACGCCGGCCGACCAGCTGCTCGGTTACTACCGCCAGGCGGAGGCCGCGACCGGCGTCGGCTGGAACTACCTGGCGGCGATCAACC
>DASPOT010000264.1:0-9866 GCA_035625875.1 Mycobacterium sp.
CCCACCCGGTCCACACGTCGACAACCGGCCGCCCGTCGAGGTAAACCGACAAAGCGCCGCCGCCGAGCCAGCGGGTCGGGAACAAACTGGCGAAACTGCGCACAGCACACGCGAAGTTGGGATCAGCCGCACCCTGAACCCCGCCTGGTAGCCTGCTATCGAGCTGATAAACGCTAGCGCGCGTCACAAAACCCAGAATCTCCCGCCGGCACCACCGCGGACGAGTGGCGTACGGCCCGCGGTCGCCACTCGTAAGTCACTGCTTGGAGAGGCCAAAAGTCTAATCGAAGAGGGCCTAAGGTCCCAACAAACTGATCGGCGAGTCCGGAGCCGCCATGTCGCGGTGATAGATCACCGAGAACTGGTATCCTGCTGGCGGCCAGCTACTCCTGTCGTGCCATCAGTGCTTTGTGTTTCGTCTGACCCGGCACGATGCAGCCTTCGTCCCTTACATCACTGCATGGAGTGCGGCCGGTCATAGCCCGTCCGTTCACGAAGGTCATCCCGCCTTCAGGTGTAGATAAAGGAAATCGTGGATTCCAGCTGCCTGCAGGGTGATCCGCTGCCGTAGCGGCCATGCGCGCACCACTTCGGGCCCGGAGATTAGCTCGGGCTGTTCGAGTTGGTATGTGCGTCCCTTCCAGGCAAGTTCGCAGCTGCCGGCGGCGATCACGTTTTGATACCAGTCCGTTTGGGGGCCGTAGCCCAGTGGCAACAGGAAGCCGTCACCGTAGGCATACGCGCCCAATGATGTCTGGTAGGTCCGCCCGCTGCGACGACCCACATGGGTGAGAAGCGCGAACGGGGACCGCTGGGTTCCCGCGCTCTTGCGAGTCATGTCGTTGTACCTCTTGGCAACGCCCAGCCGTAACAAGTTCCGGTTTCGTCTGACGATCCTGGGCAGCAACGAAACAGTTGTTAGCACTGATACGCCTACAGCTAGCAGAAGGACAACGGCGACACGGGTCAGCAGTGGTCCGCGGATTTTCCTAGTGCGCAAGGCGATTTCCTCCGTTGCCATCGTCAATTATCCGAGGCTCCATCGAACAAACAATAGGCTGGTCACACGCGTGCGCCAACGCTGATTCAAGATCGGTTGGCTGCATCGCGGAGTGTCCGCAGTTCGGCGGTGAACCACACAATCCCAACCGGCGCTGATGCAGCGAAGCAGATCACGGAGCGACCATCGGATCGGTACGACGAAGGACTTTAGCCACTATTGGAGTGGGCGTCGGACACATAGCGTCGACTTCGTCCGGATAAACGGCTGCAGGGGTTAGGCCTCTGCGTTCAGCCGACAATGGCAACCCTTATCAGGAGCGTGGATCATGACCGAGAGCTCGCAGAAGACCGTGGCCGAGCGGCTGACCGGCTTGTCCGACGACGTGCTCGAATCGCTCGAAACCGGACGCACGAGCGCAATCGAGTCTGTGCGCAAGTTCATCGATGAAGTGACCCCCGTGGTTGGCGAGCAGTCACGGCTCAAGACCGTCGTCGATGCCGCCCTGGACATGGCCGGGGAGCTAGTCAAGACGCATCTCGAATTCGTGCGCAGCGTCGTACGAAGCGCCGGCCAGACGCTGAGCAAGGAGAGCAAGGAGTGAGCGGCCGCCGCCACGGCTGATCGGCAGCGGTCTCCTGTCGCGGGCTCCTTTGAGCGGAAGCCCCGCCGCTGCGGCTAGACCGCAGCCACGGCGACGGTGCCAGACCACTGGTCGCTGACATAGAGATGACCGCCATCGGGACTGACCGCCAACCCTTCGGGATGACCGCCGATCGACAACTCCCATGCGTATGTGGCCCGGAGCAACTCGATCGCGGTGGTCAGCCGCCTCAACAACATCCCTGGCATTATTTCTGCCGTCGCTATCGCAGGTCGCTGATCGGCGGCCGAGAGTACCCATACAGGTGACCTCAGACCATGGTGCGCGATGACTTCGTCCTCTATCGGCAGAGGCGTTCAGACACAACCGTGAAGTAAACAGTTCCAAGTCTGGCACTTGTGGGTCAGAGTCAGGGGGACGGGAGTGGATATGACGGATCGCGACGAGCCGATGTGGTTGGCGGACAGCGACTCTGATGAGCTTACGGGCCAAATAAATGGTGGCGGCGTTGAGGCATCTGCACTTGAGTGCGCGACAAATCGGGTCGAGCAGCTCGCCGGTTTGCGCGCCAAACTCGCCGCCGGCCAGCCCATCAGCGAACACGATGTCGCCTGCGCTCAGTGGCGCGCCGAAGAAGCCCATATCCGCGCTCGCAGAGCGTATCTGTCGGCAGCCGAACAACATCGCCGGACCGCGCAAGCACATGAACGGGCCGCGCAAGCCCACGACGAGTCCGCGGCGCGGGGAATCGGTGACGTCGAAGCACACCGCCGGGCAGCGGCTACCCACCGCGCGGCCCGCGATGACGACTACCGCGCAGCCGACGAGGACCTTTCGGCTAGTCGAACCTGAATGAAACCCGACGCGGAAGGGCCGAGTGCGACCGCGGCCTATCGCAGTCAATTCGGTTTCAAGGCGTGTTTGTCGACATAGTCGACAGGTAGAGCCCGTCGGTGAAAGACTTCCGGTATCGCTCTTCTTCGTGCAGATAGCCACGGAACATCGACGCCACCCGTCTTGCGTGCGAGCCCGCCTTCGATCCCAGGTTCGTCGATCACCGAGAAGCTGCCGTCGTCGTTGCGGTGCACTACGCGCCCACACCTGGGAGGGGCCGGCCCATGGAGCCGGGCTTGATATCGAACGCGGGCGTGTTCGCGATCATGATCCCGCCGGTTTCGGTTTGCCACCAGTTGTCGTGAATCGGCAGCCCCCGTACGCGTTTCCCCCACCAGACAGCTTCGGCGTTGAGTGGTTCGCCAGCTGGGCCGACCGCAATAGGGACAAAGGTCATCAAAGAGCGCGGCAGTCGTCCTTGACCGGCGCGCCGTTGTCAAGAGCCCGAAGCAGCACGAAGAAGTTCTCCTCCTGGTCCCCGTCGTCGGCATGGACCGGCGGGAAAGGGAACAACGGACCTTCGGGCGAGGACTAATGCCTCCTGATCGGACGCGACGCAGTCGATAGCGTTCTTAGTGTTCTTCAGTCGTCGATTGCTTCGGAGTGCACATGTCCGGGTATCCTCCGCCGAAGTCGGTAGTCGCCGGCATCGACGGGTCACAAGCGGCCGTTCGCGCTGCACTGTGGGCCGCCGACAAAGTAGCTGGTACCGACATCCCGTTGCGGCTGCTCTACATCAGCGACCAAGACCCCTCTGCCAGCCCGCGCGAAGCCCAGAAGGCGCTGGCAACGGCGGAGGGGACCCTAGACGACGCCTACGGCGCGATTGATGCCATGGGAAAACCGGTGAAGGTCGAGATGCAGATCCTCGACGGTCGCCCCGTGCCGGCACTGATCCACGCTTCGGACCCGACGACATTGCTATGCGTCGGGGGCACCGGATCTGTCCATCCCAAGGACGATGGCCTCGGTTCCACCGCCGCTGAGTTGGTGCAGTCTGCGCCGTGCTCGGTTGCGGTGATCAGGGGCCGCCACAGCGGCCCGGTGACGGATGGTCGCTGGATTGTGGCCCGGGTCGACGAGTCACCTGACGACAGCGACGTCCTGCAGATGGCATTCGAGGAGGCTCGCCGCCGGAACGCTCCACTGGTGGTAGTGTCGGCGTGGCAATCCGGATTCAACGACCTTCAGAACGATCAGGCTATCGACGACCAAGATCGTCTGGCACGCGACCTACTCGATCGCGATTTGGCGCCTTGGATGCCACGCTATCCCGAGGTCGAGGTCCGCACCGTTGTCGTGTACGGCACGTTTCTCAACTATCTCACCGAGCACGCAAAGACCATTCAATTTGTCGTAGTCGGCGGCACACACGCCCGCGAAGTGCAGCAACTTGTTGGTCCGGCTGGAGCTCTTGCCTTGCGCTGCAGCGATTTTTCCTTCCTCGTCGTCAGGTAATCCGACTCACGCCATGGCTGTCACCGAGTCCCGTGAAGTTCTCATCGAGGCAACGCCCGACGAGATCATGGACGTGTTGTTCGACCTCGAGTCGTTGACCAAGTGGTCCTCGACCCATAAGAAGGTCGAAATTCTCGAGCGGGACGACCAGGGCCGGCCGAGCAAGTCTCGGCAGGTCGTCAAAGTTGTCGGCGTCATCGATGAGCAGGTGCTGGCCTACTCTGTGCACGACGACGGCGTGAGCTGGACACTGGTCAGCGCCAAACAGCAACGCGCGCAGGAGGCCCGCTACACGTTGACTCCCGTTGGCCATTCCACGCGGGTCCGCTTCGAGCTCACCGTTGACCCTCTGGTGCCGCTCCCGGGATTTCTGATCAGGCAGGGGGCCAAAGGTCTGATGGAAACGGCCACCGAGGGCCTGCGCAAGCGGGTGCTCGAGGTCAAGAAGGGCAGCAGATAGCTGGGGCTCTCCAAAGGCATTTCCCCAAAGGCATTGTTGGCCTGCGGACTTGGGGTCAGCTGCGAAAGGGTATGGCTACCAACGTTTAGAGATGTACCCCCGTGACGGGTTTCTGAGTGGCAGCTTCGATATCGGTAACTGCCTGCTCAAGCAGCTGGTTCGCCAAATCATGCAACGCCCGAGCGATCGCCAGCTCGTCGCCGATCGCGGCCACTGGTTTATCGGCTGGATCGAGTCGCGCCAAACCAACGCCGACTAGCTCGTTGCCTCGCCACGACAGTCGCGCCTTTGCTCGCGTGCGCTTTTCGTGCTCATCGACCAGCAGGTCGAGGTGCCAGGCTTTGATGTTGTGATCGTCATCCGTCATCGTCGTCTCCTCGTCTGTCTGGCCGGCGACAGCTGATCTGCCCGAATTGACCGAGCCTGCTGTCTGCGGTCCGCTTTCGATGCGACCACTGGCGCATTCGCGCGGGCTAGGGGCAGAAGTCCCGAGTTCGCGGGGTCGTTCGTCTGCCGCTCGACCCGGCGCTTGACTCCAAGCAATACTCCCCGCGTCGTCAGAGCAATCACCGGTCTGGCGAGCTCCATGGCAAACACCTCGCCGGGGTGCCGCAAGCCAACCCGTGCCCGTGCAAGGATTCGGCTACGGCCGTCCCAATGCGGCTCAAGGTGGAATGACCACACTGCCTCGGGCAGATTCGGTGGCGTGGCCCGAAGCACGATGCTCCTTTCGGGCGTGATCGCATCGACGCTCAACGTCAGCCCATCGCGCAGCCCCATCCAGCCGTTCGGCGCGAGTCGCACGACATCCCCCACTGCGAGTTGCTGCCATTCGGGATGAACTCGATCGGCGTTGCGAAAGCGGAGGCCGATCAGGTTCTCCAGCACCTGATAACTGTAAAGGCCGCCGCGGTCTTGACCCATCTGCAATAGCCACGGCCAGATCGCGGACGGCGGGGCGTCGATCGACACCGCCTCGGTCGTCTGGATGACAGGGTCGCCAACCAACTCGTCGCCCGGCAACCGCATCTGGCACTCCTCCTTGGTTGTGCCCCAATTGCGGTAGTACCGTCGCGCGGCGTAGAGCGCTGCAATGAGCACCGCGATTTGTGTGATTCGTTTCGTGGCATGTGCCATAGCGCCAGTCTGGGTGACTCGCCGCCGTGCCACCAGGGCCATTGGTCCCCGGTGGGCCGACGGATCCTCCCACGACGCAACGAGAGTGGTGTCAAGCACTCCGGATCAACTCTGCCCGATAGGCGGCGGGGAGCGCTGGTAATGCGGAACGCAGGTAACTAGGTTCCTTTGGGTGGCTCGGTTGAAGCAGCGGGGCATGTGCTTGGACGCGGACAGGGTGCGCGGGAGTCGAAGCATGTTTGCCCCTAGCCGGATTCGTCGAGAGAAAGGATTGAAGTGCGACTTGCGGGTTGGCCAGCACCGTGGCTGACCCCGCAGCACTGACGGACCCGACGGCCGGGGATGGCGCCGTCGGCGCCGAACGGAGCTGGCGCGGAGCGCGAACGCTGCTGGTCGGCCCGCTGGGATGGTTGGTCGGCGGGCAGTGTCTGGGGCAGCTCGCCGACGGGCTGGCCCAGATCACGTTCGCGCAGTTCGTGCTGTTCGACGTCGCGCGCGGCGCGACGCCGGCCCGTATTGCCACGGTGCTCGCGGTAACCCTGCTTCCTTTCAGCGTGGTCGGGCCCGTCGCCGGAGTGCTGATCGACCGGTGGGACCGACGACGCACCCTGATCACCGTCTCCGTGCTCCGGGCAGTGCTCACCGTCGCCGGCATCGTCACGGTCCATACCCGGTCGGCGACCGCTGCGTTCGTCGAAGTGCTGATGCTGCTGTCTTTCTCGCGGTTTGTGTTGGCGGCCAAGGGTGCCGCGCTGCCACGAACAGTGCCCATCGCCGATTTGGTCACCGGTAACGCCGTCTCCTCATTGGGCGGGATGACCGCATCCTTCCTAGGTGCCGTCGGCGGGTCACTGATTGTCGGCCGGTCGACCGCGGCAGGTTTTGCGCTCGCCGCGGTCTGTTATCTGGCGGCGGCGGTCGTGTTCACTCGACTTCCCGACGTGGGTGGCCGACAACGGGTCGCGCTGCTCTCCCGGTTGAGACAGCTTGCCACCGAACTCGCCGATGGGGTCCGGGCGGCGGCCGGCGTGGCCGCGATCCGCTGGCCGCTGCTCGCCGTCGCGGCACATCGATCACTTCTGGGTGCCGGCTTCGTGGTGTTGGTGCTGATCGCCGACTCCCGGTACAACCTGCGCATCTCCGGGTACGGCGTCGCGCTGGCGGCGACCGGGCTGGCCGCGTTCGCCGGCACGGTGGCCGCGCCGCCGCTGGCACGACGATATTCGGCCGTGGTGCTGGTGCCCGCCGCGTTCCTGCCCGCAGCCGCCGCGGCCTACGTCGGCGGTCTGTTTTCGTCGCTCGTGGTGCTGGTCTGCTGCGTGAGCGCGGTGGCGTTCGCATTCCAGGTACTCAAGATCGCGGTGGATGCGTTGGTCGGCGGCACCGCCCGCGACGCGGTTCGCGGCCGAGTGTTCGCCGTTTACGACGTGCTCTATAACGTGGCGTTCGTCGCGGCGGGCCTGGCCCTGGTCCCGCTGTGGCGAATCGGCCGGGAGCGTTGGCTGTTATGGCTGATCGCCGCCGGTTTCGTGCTCGGCTGGTTCGTGGTCGGCGCGGTGATGCTGGGCTGGAAATGGCACCGACCGGACCGGGTACGCGGTCGTTGGCGTGCGGCCGGCCGCGTGGCGGCGCTGGTTGCCGGAGCATTACCCGCGCTGGCCTTTCCGGCGGTGTCTTGGTGGTGGTTGGCCTGGATCGGCGTGGTCCCTTTGCTGCTGGTGGTGCGCGCCGCGCCGACGGCGCGTGAGGGCGGTGTGCGGGCGTGGTGCGGCCTTGGCGGTTACGTGGTGGCGACGCAGTATTGGCTGCTGCCCAGCGCGGGTCCGCTCGTGGCGGTGATGGCCGCACTGCTGGGCGCGTTATGGATCCCGTGGGGCTGGGCCACGCACCGACTGTTGTCGGGCCGGCTCACAACCCGGCGGCTGCTCGCCGCCGTGATTGTGTTGCCCAGCGCGTGGGTTCTGGCCGAGGGGGTGCGATCGTGGCAGAGCCTGGGGGGTCCGTGGGCTTTGCTGGGTGCCTCGCAGTGGAATCAGCCTGCCACGCTTGCGTCGGCGTCACTCGGCGGGGTATGGCTGACAAGCTTCCTGCTCGTCGCGGCCAACACCGCGATTGCCGCCTTGATTCTGTGTCGTGCGGTGTCGGGTCAAGTTCTCGCGCTGGGGGTAGCGCTGGCTTGCGCGGCAGTTGGGCCGGGTTGGTACCTGCTGCGACCGGCACCTGTGGCCGGCCCGACCGTACGGATTGCGCTGGTGCAGCCCGGCAACATCGCCGACTCGGCGGCCCGTCAGGCGGCCGGCGAAGCAATCACCGCAACCCTGGCAGGCCAGCGCCCGGATTTGGTCGTCTGGGGAGAGAGCAGTGTCGGGATCGATCTCGCCAGCCATCCCGCGGTGATGACGGACCTTATGCGGCTGTCCCGGCGGATCGGTGCCGACTTGCTCGTCAACGTCGACGCACCCGCTCCCAACGGCGGGATCTACAAATCCGCTGTCCTGATTGGACCGACCGGATCGTTGGGTGCCTACGAGAAGGTCCGGCTGGTGCCGTTCGGTGAATATATCCCGCTTCGGCCTGTGCTCGGCTGGGTCAGCCACTACACCAAAGCCGCGGCCCAGGACCGGCGCCGTGGCAGCGGACCGGTGGTGCTCCATGCCGGCCCGCTGGCCATTGGACCGTTGATCAGTTTCGAAGCTACCTTTTCCGACCTTCCCCGCCGCGAGGTGGAGCTCGGCGCCCAGCTCCTGGTCTACCAGAGCTCCACCTCGACGTTCCAGGGAAGCTGGGCACAGCCGCAGTTGGCCAGCCAAGCCGCGGTACATGCGGTCGAGGTAGGCCACCCTGCGGTGCACGCCGGCTTGTCCGGCGACGGCTCGGCCTTCGATGCCCGTGGCCGCGAACTGGCTTGGCGCCCGTCTGCGTATCGGGGCGCGACCCTAGTCGCGGTGCCGCTGGAGTCGTTCAACACCGGCTACCAACGGCTCGGGGATTGGGTGCTGGGGTTGGCCTTCTCGATCCTTGCCGGCGCCGGCGTCGTCGCAACACTGCGGTTTCGGCGTCAAAGCGAATAGCAGTGTCGGTCTGGCCGATACCAGGATCTGCCCGAAGGCCGCATCCCCGTCTTGGGACGGTGGGTCAAACCGGCTCAAAAGAACCGCTCTCGGCGGGACTTCGGGCAGATCCACCGGGTTTCCCCGGCAACTTCAATCATGGCCTCGATGCGGCACGGCTACAAGGACCGAAGGTCCTCCGGTCGGGCGCCAAAAGTCACCATCTCCGCGCGCTGGTGCGGCGCGATATCGTCACGACCTCGGGGCCAGGCGGACTAATCCGATTTCGGCGCGCTCCGCGGGGCGCGCCCGAGCCGTTGCTCCAGCTCCAGCACCAGCTTGGTGGTCTTGAGCACCGTGTCCGGGTTGAGGCTGATCGAGTCGATGCCGATCTCGACGAGGAATTCGGCCATGTCCGGGTAGTCGGACGGCGCCTGCCCGCACAGTCCGGAGTGGATGCCGTTGCGGCGGCAGCCGTCCACGGCCAGCCGGATCATCTCCTTGACGCCTTCGTCGCGCTCATCGAAGTCGAACGCGACGATCTCGCTGTCGCGATCGACGCCCAGGGTGAGCTGGGTGAGATCGTTGGAGCCGATGGAGAAGCCGTCGAAGTGCTTGGAGAAATGGTCGATCAGCATGACGTTGTTGGGGATCTCGCACATCGCGAAGACCTGCAAGCCGTTCTCGCCTCGCCGCAGCCCGAGTTCGGCCATCCGGTCGAGCACCAGCTCGGCTTCGCCGACGCGACGTACGAACGGAAGCATGAGGATGACGTTGGTGAGCCCCATCTCCTCGCGGACCCGCTTCATCGCCTGGCACTCGAGCGCGAAACCGTCCACGTAGGCGGGGTGGGCGTAGCGGGAGGCCCCGCGGAAGCCGAGCATCGGGTTGCTCTCGTCGGGCTCGAAGTCAGCCCCGCCGACGAGGCTGGCGTACTCGTTGGTCTTGAAGTCCGACATCCGCACCACGACCGGCTTGGGCCAGAAGGCCGCGGCGATGGTGCCGATCCCCTCGGAGAGCCGCTGCACGAAGAAGCTCGCCCCGTCGGGATAGCCGCGGATCAGGCGTGCCAACTGGGCGCGCGCCGCAGGGTCGGTGACCTGGTCGGGGTGGAGCAGGGCGAGCGGGTGGCCCTTGATCGACTCGCTGATGATGAACTCCATGCGGGCCAAGCCAACGCCGTCGCTGGGCAGGAACGAGGTCTTGAACGCCAGGTCGGGATTGCCGAGGTTGATCATGATCTCGGTGGCCGGCCGCGCAAGG
>DASPOT010000265.1:0-15877 GCA_035625875.1 Mycobacterium sp.
CGCCGAGTGGACGCGGGACGGCAAGCTGCGCCACCCGCGCTTCATCGGCTTACGCCCGGACAAGAGTCCGGACGAGGTCGTGAGGGAGTCACGCTGAACGCGGGGAATCGTCACGAAGCGAGCAGGCGGCATTTTAGTGGACCGCTTAACCACCTATTTTCGTGTCCGCGTCTCCGCGATGACCGTCGCGCCGGCGGTGGTTGGCCTGGTCGGCGCACTCCCTGGTTGCGGTTCCGGTCACTTTCGCAAACCGCAGCCCAGGAGCCCCGCCGTCAACGGCGCTAAAGCTGACCTCAAGCACGTGGCGCTGCGCAACGGTTTACATCCGGGCCGAGAGCCGGACGGGCCAGCCTCATGGTGCCGATCTCGGCACCGGTGGCTCCGGCCGGAGGAGCAAATACCGGGTCCGGCCAAGCATCCGTAGCAATCAGCTCGGCGGCCTTGGGGTCGGGGAATGCAGGAGCTCGCCCCGGTGTTTGGGGTGATAGTGGTCGACCTGGCATAATCGAGCGTCGACCACCTCAGAACTACCTCAGGTTCGGGTTCATGCGCGGTCGGCGGATTGCTAGGGCGATCCGGCGGCTAACGATTGAAGAGGACGTTATGAAAGCTGGAATTCATCCCGCCTACGGCGAGACCACCGTCGTCTGCGGATGCGGCAACACCTTCCAGACTCGCAGCACGAAGCCGGGCGGCCGCATCACGGTCGAGGTGTGCTCGCAGTGCCATCCGTTTTACACCGGCAAGCAGAAGATCCTCGACAGTGGCGGCCGGGTGGCCCGTTTCGAGAAGCGCTATGGCAAGCGCAAGGTCGGCGCCGAGAAGGCTTCGGCCGACAAGTAGCTGGCTTACCGACGCCCGAACTGTGCGCGAACCGCACAGACCGGGCGTCGGTTCACGTTCGGGGTTAGGAGGTCGAGATGACGCAGAGCGTGCGGGCGATCGACACGTTGCTCGCCGAACACGCCGAGCTTGAGCGTCAGCTGGCGGACCCCGAATTGCACAGCAAGCCCACCGATGCGCGCAAGGCGGGTCGTCGATTCGCCCAATTGGCACCGATCGTCGCTACCTACCGCAAGCTGGAGTCCGCACGCGGCGACCTGGAGACCGCCCGTGAGCTCGCCGCCTCCGACGAATCGTTCGCCGTTGACGTAGCCGAATTGGAAGCGCGCGTTGTCGAACTGGACACCGAACTCACCGACATGCTGGCACCCCGTGACCCGCACGACGCCGACGACATCGTGCTCGGAGTCAAATCCGGTGAGGGGGGCGAAGAATCGGCGTTGTTCGCCGCCGACCTCGCCCGGATGTACATCCGCTACGCCGAGCGGCATGGCTGGACGGTGACAGTGTTGGACGAGACCACCTCGGATCTGGGGGGCTACAAGGATGCCACGTTGGCCATCGCCAGCAAGGGCGACTCTGCCAACGGGGTGTGGTCGCGAATGAAGTTCGAGGGCGGGGTGCACCGGGTGCAACGGGTTCCGGTGACCGAATCCCAAGGCCGCGTGCACACTTCGGCCGCCGGCGTGCTGGTCTATCCCGAACCTGAGGAACTCGGCGAGGTGCAGATCGACGAGTCGGATCTGCGCATCGACGTCTACCGCTCCTCCGGCAAGGGCGGGCAAGGCGTAAACACCACCGACTCGGCGGTGCGGATCACCCACCTGCCTACCGGGGTCGTCGTCACCTGCCAAAACGAGCGCTCACAGTTGCAGAACAAGACCCGCGCGTTGCAGGTGCTGGCGGCTCGACTGCAGGCAATGGCCGAGGAGCAGGCGCTGGCCGACGCGTCGGCGGACCGGGCCAGTCAGATCCGCACGGTGGACCGCAGCGAACGCATTCGCACCTACAACTTCCCGGAGAACCGGGTCACCGACCACCGCATCGGTTACAAGGCGCACAATCTCGATCAGGTTCTCGACGGCGATCTGGACGCGTTATTTGACGCCCTGGCCGCCGCCGACCGCAAGTCGCGGCTCCAGCAGGCATGACCCGTTTGCAGCACGCGATCGACTCCGCTGCGGCGGTATTGGCCGAGGCGGGGATCGACTCCGCGCGGTGCGATGCCGAGCAGCTGGCCGCTCACGTCGCGGGCACCGACCGCGGGCGTCTGCCGCTGCTCGACCCGCCCGACGACGAGTTCTTCGCGCGCTACCACAAAGTCATCACCGCCCGTTCCCAACGGGTGCCGTTGCAGCACCTCACCGGGACGGTAGCGTTCGGGCCGGTGGTGCTGCGCGTCGGCCCGGGCGTATTCATACCGCGCCCGGAAACAGAGGCGATGCTGGCGTGGGCCACCGCGCAGCAACTTGGTGCTCGGCCGGTGATTGTCGATGTGTGTACTGGATGCGGCGCGCTGGCCGTCGCGCTGGCCCACCGCTGGCCGAAGGCCCGGGTGATCGGCGTCGACGACTCCGAAGCCGCCCTGGACTACGCGCGGCGCAACGCCGAGGGCACCGCGGTAGAGCTGATACGTGCCGACGTCGGCACGTCGGCCCTGTTCACCGGACTCGACGGTCTGGTCGACCTCGTGGTGGCCAACCCGCCCTATATTCCCGGCGGCGTTGTCTTGGAACCCGAAGTGGCCCAGTATGATCCGCATCATGCGGTGTACGGCGGCCCGGACGGGATGACGATGACCGCAGCCGTTATCAGCCTCGCCGGGCGCTGGCTGCGACCCGGCGGTCTGTTCGCCGTCGAGCATGACGACACCACGTCATCACTGACTGTCGAACTGATAGGCAGCACAGCGCTTTTCGACAACGTCACCGCTCGACGAGACCTGGCGGGCCGGCCCAGGTTCGTGACGGCCCGCAGGAGTGAAGAGCCGTGAGCGAGGTGTTCGACTGCGGCCACCCCGACCAGCGTTCCCGCGGAATCGCGTCGGCGGTCGGCGCGGTCAAGGACGGCCGGCTGGTGGTGCTGCCGACAGACACGGTCTATGGCGTCGGCGCGGAGGCCTTTGACAGCGCCGCGGTGGCCGCGTTGCTAGCGGCCAAGGGCCGCGGTCGCGATATGCCGGTGGGCGTTCTGGTCGGCTCTTGGCACACCATCGAGGGACTGGTCCTCACGATGCCGGACGGCGCCCGCGAACTGGTCCGGGCATTCTGGCCGGGCGCGGTGAGCCTGGTGGTCCGCCAGGCACCGTCGCTGCAGTGGGATCTCGGCGATGCCCGCGGAACCGTGATGCTGCGGATGCCGTTGCACCCGGTCGCCATCGAATTGCTGCGTGAGGTGGGGCCGATGGCGGTATCCAGCGCCAACGTTTCCGGTCGCCCTCCCGCGGTCGACGTCGATGAGGCCCGTCGCCAACTGGGAGACCTCGTCGAGGTCTATCTCGACGCGGGCCCGTGCGCGCAGCAGGCGGCCTCGACGATCCTGGATCTGACCGGGCCCACCCCGCGGATCCTGCGCCCGGGACCGGTGAGCGTCGAGGATATCGCCGCAGTGCTCAGGCTGGACGCCGCGAGTTTGATGGCCTGATCGTCCCGCCATCTCAGGTTGGTGCAGTACGGTCTTTCAGTGTTTAGCGATGCGGACATCCTTGCCGACGGTCTGCAAGCCCTATCTCAAGGCGTCACCGGTGTCCCGCTGCGCGAGCTGGCGTTGGTCGGGGGGACCGCGGCGAGCATCACCTACTTCGCGACCGGGCCGGTGAGAATGCTGGCAACCCGGTTCGGCGCGGTGGCCTGTCCGCGGGAACGTGATGTGCACGTGACGCCAACACCGCGGATGGGTGGGCTGGCGATGTACCTCGGTGTCATCGCTGCTGTCTTCGTCGCGTCCCAGCTTCCGGCGCTCAATCGCGGCTTCGTTTATTCCTCGGGCATGCCCGCAGTGGTGGTGGCGGGTGCGGTGATCATGGGCGTCGGTCTGATCGACGACCGTTGGGGTCTGGATGCGCTGACGAAGTTCGCAGGTCAGATCACCGCGGCCAGCGTGCTGGTCACCATGGGGGTCGCCTGGAGCGTGCTGTACATCCCGTTCGGCGGTGTTGGCACCATTGTATTGGACCAGGTCTCCTCGATCCTGCTCACGCTGGCGCTGACCGTATCGATCGTCAACGCGATGAACTTCGTCGACGGTCTCGACGGACTGGCCGCCGGGCTGGGCCTGATCACGGCACTGGCGATCTGCATGTTCTCGGTCGGCCTGCTTCGCGACCACGGTGGTGACGCTTTGTTCTATCCGCCGGCGGTGATTTCGGTGGTACTCGCCGGCGCCTGTCTGGGCTTTCTGCCGCACAACTTCCACCGAGCCAAGATCTTCATGGGCGATTCCGGTTCCATGTTGATCGGCTTGATGCTCGCGGCCGCATCGACGACCGCTGCCGGCCCCATTTCGCAGAACGCCTACGGCGCCCGTGACGTGTTTGCTCTGCTGTCACCGTTCCTGCTGGTGGTGGCCGTGATGCTCGTGCCGATGCTTGATCTCCTGCTGGCCATCGTGCGGCGCACCCGCGCGGGCCGCAGTGCGTTCAGCCCCGACAAGATGCACCTGCATCACCGGCTGCTGCAGATCGGTCATTCGCATCGGCGCGTGGTACTGCTGATCTACCTGTGGGTGGGCATCGTAGCCTTCGGCACCGCCAGCACGATCTTCTTCAACCCGCGCGAAACCGCGGCGGTGATGCTGGCCGCGATTGTGGTCGCGGTTGTCGCGACGCTGATCCCATTATTGCGCCCCCGCGAGGATCTCTACGACGAGGAGTAGTAGTGCCGTCTACCATGTGGTACGGTGCAGCCAGAACCCGAAAAACCTCGCGGGTTGCCGGCCACCCGGCCCGTCGGATGCAGGTCCGATCGCGCCGATCGACGACCGACAGAGGGAGCTGCTCCTTGGGTGATTCCAGCGCGACGACAGCCCTCCGATACGCTCGGCGCACCACCGATTTATCGGCCAGGCTTCATCTACCGGGGATTGAGGTGCTGCGGTGACAACACCAGCGCAGGACGCGCCATTGGTGTTACCCTCTGTCGTCTTCCGGCCGATTCGCCTCTTCGTCGTCTGTGTCGCGCTGACCGCGGTGGCATTGGTGGCCGCCGCTTTATTCGGTCATCTGATGGTTGGGGTGTTCATCGGCATCGGGTTGCTGATGGGTTTGCTCAACGCCGTTTTGGTGCGACGCTCGGTGGCGGCGATCACCGCCGATGCGCATCCCTTGAAGAAGAAGATGGCGGTCAATTCCGCGGGGCGGTTGCTGGTCTTAACCGTCATCGGTCTGACCATTGCGTTCGTGTTCCGGCCGGATGGGCTCGGCGTGGTGTTCGGGCTGGCGCTTTTCCAGGTGTTACTGGTGTTAACGACCGTGCTGCCGGTCTGGAGGAAGCTGCGTACCGGAAACGCCGAGCCGGCGGCATCTGGTGGCGCGGGCTCGGGCGGCGACGTACGCAAGGGAACGGAATGGAGCGAAAGCAGCGATGATTGAGACGATTCTGGCCGACGCCAAAATCGAGGTCGGCGAGCACCATACGGCCACCTGGCTCGGGATGACCGTCAACACCGACACGGTGCTGTCGAGCGCGATCGCCGCGGTCATCGTGATCGCATTGGCCTTCTTCCTGCGCGCCAAGGTCACCTCGACGGATGTGCCCAATGGAGTGCAGTTGTTCTTCGAGGCGATCACCATCCAGATGCGCAACCAGATCGAGAACACCATCGGGATGCGGATCGCACCGTTCGTGCTGCCGCTGGCGGTCACGATCTTCGTGTTCATCCTGATTTCGAACTGGCTGGCGGTGCTTCCGTTGCAGTACACCGACGCGGCTGGGCGAACCAGCGAACTGCTCAAGCCGGCGGCGGCGGACATCAACTACGTGTTGGCGTTGGCCCTGTTCGTGTTCGTCTGCTACCACCTGGCCGGGATCTGGCGCAGCGGCATCCTGCGGTACCCGGTCAAACTGCTCAAAGGGCACGTCGCGGCGCTGGCGCTGATCAACGTGGTCGAAGAAGTCGCCAAGCCGATCTCGCTGTCGCTCCGACTTTTCGGCAACATCTTCGCCGGCGGCATTATGGTGGCGCTGATCGCGCTTTTCCCGGCATATATCCTGTGGGCGCCCAACGCGGTGTGGAAGGCGTTCGACTTGTTCGTCGGGTTCATCCAGGCATTCATCTTCGCGCTGTTAACCATCTTGTACTTCGGTCAGTCGATGGAGTTACAAGAAGAACACGAATAGAACGGCCACCAACCTGCCCGGTCGAGGCATCACAACAGAAACCTGGTAGTTCGCTACTGCCAGATACCAAGGAGGATAAGGAATGGACCCCACTATCGCTGCCGGCGCCCTGATCGGCGGTGGAATGATCTTGGGCGGCGGCGCCGTCGGCGCCGCTATCGGTGACGGTGTCGCCGGTAACGCGCTGATCTCCGGCATCGCGCGGCAACCCGAGGCACAGGGTCGACTGTTTACTCCGTTCTTCATCACCGTAGGTCTGGTGGAGGCTATGTACTTCATCAACCTGGCGTTCATGGCGTTGTTCGTTTTCGCCACCCCGGTCAAGTAATCCGCTGTGATGGGTGACGTGAGCGCTGGTGTGCTGGCCGTCGGTCAGGCGGCGGGGGAAGGCGGCAGCAGCAACTTCCTCATCCCCAACGGCACCTTTTTCGTCGTGCTGATCATCTTCCTGATCGTGCTCGGCGTGATCGGCACCTTTGTGGTGCCGCCGATCACGAAGGTGCTGCGCGAGCGCGAGAACATGGTCACCAAGACCCTCGCCGACAACAAGAAGTCGGCCGAGCAGTTCGCCGCTGCCCAGACCGACTACGAAAAAGCGATGGCCGAAGGCCGCGTCGAGGCGTCGGCCGTCCGCGATGAGGCTCGGGCACAGGGCCGCCAAATCCTCGAGGAGATGCGGGCCCGTGCCGGGGAGCAGGTGGGGTTGACACTGCAAAGCGCCGGTGAGCAATTGAAGCACGAGGGTGATACGGTGGCAGAGGATCTGCGCGCTCGCGTCGAGACCATGTCGGCGACCCTGGCCAGCCGCATCCTTGGTGTCGACATCACCACTCCGACCGCCGCGACCACAGCCCCCAAGGTGTCCGGGCGGTAACGACCAATGTCGACGTTCATCGGGCAGCTGATCGGGTTCGCGGTCATCGTGTTCCTGGTGTGGCGCTACGTCGTGCCGCCGGTGGGCCGGCTGATGACGGCTCGGCAGAATGCGGTGCGCCAACAGCTGGACGAGGCCGCGGCAGCTACCGAGCGGCTGGCGGAGGCTCGTCAGGCCCACACCAAAGCCCTCGAAGATGCCAAGGCTGAGGCGCAGCGGGTAACCGAAGAAGCGCGCGTCGACGCCGAACGCATCACCGAACAACTCCGGGCCCAAGCCGATGTCGAGGTCGAACGCGTCAAAGTACAGGGTGCGCGGCAAGTCGAGTTTCTGCGCGCGCAACTGATCCGCCAGCTGCGCCAAGACCTCGGTTACGAATCCGTTCGGCGCGCAGGGGAATTGGTGCGCGACCATGTCGCGCACCCGGCGCAGCAGTCCGCCACCGTCGATCGCTTTCTGGACGACCTCGATGCGATGGCGCCGTCCGAGGCCGGGATTGAGTATCCGGCGTTGGCAAGGATGCGCACTGCCAGCCGACGGTCGCTGGTCAGCCTGGTGGAGCGGTTCGGCGAGATAGCCGAGAACCTCGACGAGGCGGGGCTGTCCACCCTCGCCGACCAGCTGGCGTCAGTAGCCAAACTGCTGGACCGCGAGCTCGTCGTGACCCGGTATCTCACCCAGCCTGCCGAGGACGCGACACCCAGGATCCGGCTCATCGAGCGGTTGGTGTCCGGCAAAGTCGGAGACCCCACTCTCGAGGTGCTGCGGACCGCCGTGTCGGAGCGCTGGTCGGCCACCTCCGATCTGGTCGACGCGGTCGAACACGTGGCGCGGCAGGCGTTGTTGATGCGCGCCGAACGCGCCGGTGAAGTCGACGAGGTGGAAGACCAGCTGTTCCGGTTCAGCCGCATCGTCGATGCGCAACCGCGCCTTGCCATCTTGCTGGGCGACTACGCCATGCCCGCCGAAGGCCGTGTCCAGCTGCTGCGCAATGTGCTCGACAGCGCGAGCAACCCGGTCAATCCGATCGCGGTCGCGTTGCTGTCCCAGACTGTCGAGCTGTTGCGGCGTCAACCGGCCGAGGAGGCCGTGCGGCAGCTGGCCGAGGTGGCGGTGGCCCGCCGCGGCGAAGTTGTGGCAGACGTCAGCGCCGCGGCCGAGCTCAGCGATGCCCAGCGCACCCGTCTCACCCGGGTGCTGAGCCGGATCTACGGTCATCCGGTGACCGTGCAGATGCAGATCGACCCAGCACTGCTGGGCGGGTTGTCAATCTCCGTGGGCGACGAGGTGATCGACGGTGCGCTCTCGTCTCGTCTGGCCGCGGCCGAGACCCAGTTACCCGACTGAACACAAACTAGTCATCACACCAAGCAGGAAGACGAAAAGCCATGACAGAGTTGACAATCTCCCCTGATGACATTCAGGGGGCGATCGAGGAATACGTTAGCTCCTTCACCTCGGAAACCGCCCGCGAGGAGGTCGGCACCGTCATCGATGCCGGAGACGGCATCGCCCACGTCGAGGGGTTGCCATCGGTGATGACCCAAGAGCTGCTCGAGTTCCCGGGCGGGATCCTCGGCGTGGCGCTCAACCTCGACGAGCACAGCATCGGCGTGGTGATTCTCGGCGACTTCGAGCAGATCGAAGAAGGCCAGCAGGTCAAGCGCACCGGCGACGTGCTGTCCGTTCCAGTCGGCGACGGCTTCCTCGGGCGCGTGATCAACCCGCTGGGCCAGCCGATCGACGGCCGCGGGGACATTCCGGCCGAAACCCGCCGGGCGTTGGAGATCCAGGCCCCCTCGGTGGTGCAGCGTCAGGGCGTCAAGGAGCCCCTGCAGACCGGCATCAAGGCCATCGACTCGATGACCCCGATCGGTCGCGGGCAGCGCCAGCTGATCATCGGCGACCGCAAGACCGGCAAGACCGCGGTGTGCGTCGACACCATCCTCAATCAGCGGAAGAACTGGGAGAGCGCTGATCCCAAGCTGCAGGTGCGATGCGTGTACGTCGCGATCGGGCAGAAGGGCACCACGATCGCCGCCGTGCACCGCGCACTGGAAGAGGGCGGTGCGATGGACTACACCACCATCGTCGCCGCGCCGGCATCGGAATCTGCCGGCTTCAAATGGCTTACCCCCTATACCGGTTCGGCGATCGGCCAGCACTGGATGTATCAGGGCAAACATGTGTTGATCATCTTCGACGACCTGAGCAAGCAGGCTGAGGCGTACCGCGCGATTTCGCTGCTGCTGCGGCGTCCGCCTGGGCGCGAAGCCTACCCGGGCGACGTGTTCTATCTGCATTCGCGGCTGCTGGAGCGCTGCGCCAAGTTGTCCGATGACCTCGGTGGCGGCTCGCTGACTGGTCTACCCATCATCGAGACCAAGGCCAACGACATCTCGGCCTATATTCCGACCAACGTCATCTCGATCACCGACGGGCAGTGCTTCCTGCAGACCGATCTGTTCAACCAGGGTGTCCGCCCTGCGATCAACGTCGGGGTGTCGGTGTCCCGGGTGGGTGGTAATGCACAGATCAAGGCCATGAAGGAGGTCGCCGGGTCGCTTCGCCTGGACCTGTCGCAGTACCGAGAATTAGAAGCTTTCGCCGCTTTTGCTTCTGATCTGGATGCCACGTCGAAGGCGCAGTTGGAGCGCGGCGCTCGGCTGGTCGAGCTGCTCAAGCAGCCCCAATTCCAGCCGATGCCGGTTGAGGACCAGGTGGTTTCGATTTTCCTGGGCACCGGCGGCCACCTGGACTCGGTGCCCGTCGAAGACGTCAGACGCTTCGAAACCGAGTTCCTCGACCATCTTCGGGCCTCCGAGGAGGAGATCCTGAAGGAGATCGCGGAGTCCCAGAAGGTCACCGACGAGACCGCCGCCAAGCTGACCGAGGCGATCAACCACTTCAAGAGGGGCTTCGCGACTTCCAGCGGCGGCTCGGTGGTGCCCGACGAGCACGTCGTGGCGCTTGCCGAGGAAAAATTGGGCAAGGAAGCGGTGCGGGTCCGCATGCCCCCGCCGCCGGAAAAGAAGAAGTAGTTGAAACATGGCAGCCACACTTCGCGAATTGCGCGGACGGATCCGCTCGGCCGGGTCGATCAAGAAGATCACCAAGGCCCAGGAGCTGATCGCGACGTCGCGTATCACTAGGGCACAGGCCCGACTCGTGGAGGCCCGGCCCTATGCGTTCGAGATCACCCGCATGCTCACTACCCTGGCCGCCGAAGCGGCGCTGGACCATCCGCTGTTGCTCGAGCGGATCCGTCCGCGCAAACGGGCTGGTGTTTTGGTGGTGTCATCCGACCGAGGGCTGTGCGGTGCTTACAACGCCAACATTTTCCGCCGTGCCGGGGAACTCTTTTCCCTGCTGCGGGAGGAAGGCAAGGCGCCGGTACTCTACGTCGTTGGCCGTAAAGCGCTGAGTTACTATACATTCCGGCACTGGGACATCACCGAGTCGTGGACGGGTTTCTCCGAGCAGCCGCGCTACGAGGATGCCGCGACGATCGCTTGGACGCTGGTCGGCGCCTTCATGGCTGGTGCCGACGGCGCTAAG
This sequence comes from Mycobacterium sp., assembly GCA_035625875.1. Classification (GTDB taxonomy): domain Bacteria; phylum Actinomycetota; class Actinomycetes; order Mycobacteriales; family Mycobacteriaceae; genus Mycobacterium. Next base: position 10,612 of record DASPOT010000265.1, read on the forward strand.
GATCGGGAGCCTGACGTGGTCCCCGGCGTCGACGAGCTGCACATCGTCGCCACCGAGTTCAAGTCGATGTTGTCGCAGTCGGCGGAGGCGCGCCGGATCGCCCCGATGGTGGTGGAGTACGTCGAGGAGGAGCCTGGGCTGCGCACGCTGTACTCCTTTGAGCCCGATGCGACGACGCTCTTCGAGTCGTTGCTGCCGCGCTACCTGACCACCCGGGTGTATGCCGCGCTGCTGGAGTCTGCGGCATCGGAGCTGGCGTCGCGCCAGCGGGCGATGAAGTCGGCCACCGACAATGCCGACGATCTCATCAAAGCCCTGACGCTGGAGGCCAACCGCGAGCGGCAGGCACAGATCACTCAGGAAATCAGCGAAATCGTCGGTGGCGCAAATGCGCTCGCCGAGGCCGCTACGTAAGCCCCACGAGGAAGCGAGGAAGATATGACTGCTACCGCTGAAAAGACTCAACAGTCGCAACGGACGGACACCAACGGTCGCGTAGTACGGGTCACCGGGCCCGTCGTCGACGTCGAGTTCCCACGGGGTTCGGTGCCCGAGCTGTTCAACGCGCTGCACGCCAAGATCACGTTCGAGTCGCTGGCGAAAACCTTGACGTTGGAAGTAGCGCAGCATCTCGGCGACAACCTGGTACGCACGATCTCGCTGCAGCCCACCGACGGGCTGGTGCGCGGCGTCGAGGTGACCGACACCGGCGACTCGATCTCCGTGCCGGTCGGTGAGGGTGTCAAGGGCCACGTGTTCAACGCGTTAGGCGACTGCCTCGACGAGCCAGGGTACGGAAAAGACTTTGAGCGCTGGTCGATTCACCGCAAGCCGCCGACCTTCGAGGAGCTGGAGCCTCGCACGGAGATGCTAGAGACCGGCCTGAAGGTCGTCGACTTGCTGACCCCGTACGTGCGGGGTGGCAAGGTCGCGCTCTTCGGCGGAGCCGGGGTGGGCAAGACAGTGCTGATCCAGGAGATGATCAACCGCATCGCCCGTAACTTCCACGGCACTTCGGTGTTCGGTGGTGTGGGTGAGCGCACCCGCGAGGGCAACGACCTGTGGGTCGAGCTCCGGGAAGCCAACGTGCTCAAGGACACTGCGCTGGTATTCGGCCAGATGGACGAGCCGCCAGGCACCCGTATGCGGGTGGGGTTGTCGGCGCTGACGATGGCCGAGTGGTTCCGCGACGAGGCGGGCCAGGACGTGCTGCTGTTCATCGACAACATCTTCCGGTTCACCCAGGCCGGATCAGAGGTGTCGACGCTGCTCGGCCGGATGCCGTCGGCGGTGGGGTACCAGCCCACGCTGGCCGACGAAATGGGTGAGCTGCAGGAACGCATCACCTCGACACGGGGCCGCTCCATCACGTCGATGCAAGCGGTCTACGTACCCGCCGACGACTACACCGACCCCGCGCCGGCGACGACGTTCGCGCATTTGGACGCCACCACGGAGCTGTCTCGCGCGGTGTTCTCCAAGGGGATCTTCCCCGCCGTGGACCCGTTGGCGTCGACCTCGACGATCCTCGACCCCGGCATCGTGGGAGACGAACACTACCGAGTGGCGCAGGAAATCATCCGGATCTTGCAGCGCTACAAGGACCTTCAGGACATCATTGCCATCCTCGGTATCGACGAGCTCTCCGAAGAAGACAAGCAGCTGGTCAACCGGGCGCGGCGCATCGAGCGGTTCCTCTCGCAGAACATGATGGCGGCCGAACAGTTCACCGGCGTACCGGGTTCGACGGTCCCGGTGAAGGAGACCATCGAGGCATTCGACAAGCTGGCGGAGGGCGAATTCGACCACGTGCCAGAACAGGCGTTCTTCTTGATCGGTGGCCTTGACGACTTGGCCAAGAAGGCTGAGAGCTTCGGCGCCAAGCTGTGACCCGGCAACGGCGAAAGGTGGTGTGGCATGGCTGAAATGGACGTCGACATCGTATCGCCCTACCGAAAGATGTGGTCAGGCAAGGCCACGTTCGTCTTTACCCGCACCACCGTCGGCGAGATCGGTATCCTGCCCCGGCATATCCCGCTGGTGGCCCAACTTGTGGAGGACGCCATGGTGCGCGTCGAACGCGAGGACCAGGACGACCTGCGCATCGCAACGCAGGGCGGATATTTGACGGTGACCGAGGACGGCGGTGTCACCATCCTCGCCGAATCCGCGGAGTTCGCGTCGGAGATCGACGAGGCGACCGCCAGGCATGACGCCCAGTCCGGCGATCCGAGGATCGCCGCGCGGGGACGGGCCAGGTTGCGCGCCTTGGGCGTACTCGACTAGGAGGCCCGCCGCCGATGAGCGCGCCCATGGTCGTCATGGTCGTGCTGGTCGCGGTGTTGTTGCCGGCCGTTCTCGCGCTGAGCTATCGGTTGTGGAAACTGCGCCAGGGTGGTACGGCGGCGATTATGCGGGACATCCCCGCGGTCGGGGGTCATGGCTGGCGCCACGGCGTGATTCGTTATCGCGGTGGCGAAGCCGCGTTTTACCGGCTGTCCAGTGTGCGTTTATGGCCCGATCGTCGGCTCAGCAGGCGGGGCATCGAGATTGTCTCTCGTCGATCGCCGCGGGGCGACGAGTTCGACATCATGACCGCCGAGATCGTTGTCCTAGAGCTGCGGGACACGGCACAGGACCGCAGGTGGGGTTATGAAATCGCGCTGGACCGGGGCGCATTGACCGCGTTCCTGTCGTGGCTGGAATCCCGTCCCTCGCCGCGCGCACGCCGCCGCAGCACGTGAGGGCCGAAATATTCAGCTTTCGGGCCGCTGTGCCTGAGGGCCACCAGGCTGCCAGAGCACGTCGCCGCCGGGGTTGGCCCGCCGCGCCAGGATGAAGAGCAGATCCGACAGTCGGTTCAGATACTTTGCGGGCAAGGCGCTTACGCTCGTCGGGTGGGCTTCGATCGCGGCCCACGCCGATCGCTCAGCGCGACGTGCTACGGTGCGGGCGACATGCAGCAGGGCTGACAGCGGTGAACCGCCAGGAAGCACAAAAGAATTCAGCGCCGGCAGGTCCGCGTTGTATTCGTCGCACCACTTCTCCAGCCGGTCGACGTAGGGCTGAGTGATTCGCAGCGGAGGATGCTTTGGATTCTCCGTGACGGGGGTCGAAAGATCCGCACCGGCGTCGAACAGGTCATTCTGGATCTGCTGCAACACGCTCGTGATCTGCTGCTCCGGCCTTCCAAGCGCGATTGCGAGGCCGATCGCCGCGTTCGCCTCGTCGCAATCCGCATACGCCACCAACCGGGCGTCGGTCTTCGAGACCCGCGAGAAATCGCTCAAGCCGGTGGTGCCGTCATCGCCGGTGCGGGTATAGACGCGGGTCAGGTGTACTGCCATAAGCCAAACCGTACCGTTCTGACTGACACTGGCGACACCGCTCACTAAACTAACCCGAGTGGCGGAGCGATTCGTGGTGACCGGCGGCAACCGGTTGTCGGGCGAAGTTGCTGTCGGGGGCGCCAAGAATAGCGTGCTCAAGTTGATGGCCGCGGCGCTGTTGGCGGAGGGCACCAGCACGATCACCAACTGCCCTGACATCCTCGATGTCCCGTTGATGGCGGAGGTACTGCGCGGCCTGGGAGCAACCGTCGAGCTGGACAACGCCACCGTCCGAATCACTTCGCCTGACGAACCGAAGTATGATGCCGACTTCGCTGCGGTGCGGCAGTTCCGCGCCTCGGTCTGCGTGCTGGGGCCGCTGGTAGGGCGGTGCAAGCGGGCCAAGGTCGCGCTGCCGGGTGGTGACGCCATCGGATCACGCCCGCTGGATATGCACCAGGCTGGCCTGCGGCAGCTGGGCGCCGACTGCAATATCGAGCACGGGTGCGTCGTCGCCCAGGCAGAAACCTTGCGCGGCGCGGAAATTCAGCTGGAGTTCCCGTCGGTGGGAGCTACCGAGAACATCTTGATGGCCGCGGTCTTGGCCGAGGGCGTCACCACCATTCACAATGCCGCGCGCGAACCAGACGTGGTCGATCTGTGCACGATGTTGAATCAGATGGGCGCCCAGGTCGAAGGTGCGGGTTCGCCGACAATGACGATCATCGGCGTGCCGCGGCTGTATCCGACTGAGCACCGCGTGATCGGAGACCGCATTGTGGCCGCCACGTGGGGCATTGCGGCGGCCATGACTCACGGTGACATCTCGGTGACCGGCGTCGATCCCGCGCACCTGCAGGTGGTGCTGCACAAGTTGCACGACGCCGGCGCCACCGTCACTCAGACTGACGACAGTTTCCGGGTCACCCAGTACGAACGCCCGAAGGCCGTCAATGTCGCGACGTTGCCGTTCCCCGGGTTTCCGACCGATCTGCAGCCGATGGCGATCGCTCTGGCCTCGATCGCCGACGGAACCTCGATGATCACAGAGAACGTGTTCGAAGCGCGGTTCCGGTTCGTCGAGGAGATGATCCGCCTCGGTGCCGACGCTCGCACGGATGGACACCACGCCGTCGTGCGCGGTCTCCCGCAACTCTCGAGCGCCCCGGTGTGGTGTTCGGACATCCGGGCCGGCGCCGGGCTGGTGCTGGCAGGGCTTGTCGCCGACGGCGACACAGAGGTACACGACGTCTTCCACATTGATCGTGGTTATCCGCTGTTCGTGGAAAACCTAGCCAGTCTCGGAGCGGAGATCGAACGGGTAGAATAGCGGCGAGTATAACCCTCCATAGCGGTCCCTGAGCGGAGCGACTACGGGGATGTTGACGCGGCCTATGTCACGGAGTATAGTGGCAGGGTTGCCTGTTCACAGGTGTTGTTTGAGAACTCAATAGTGTGTTTGGTGGTTTTGTTTGTTGTTGTTTTTGCCGCATTCTGATGCCCCGTGTCAGGGTGTGGTTGTTTGTTTGTCAGGTATCTCTGATTTCCCTTTGGCTCCCTTTTTAAGGGGAGTGTTGGGTTTTGTTTGGAGAGTTTGATCCTGGCTCAGGACGAACGCTGGCGGCGTGCTTAACACATGCAAGTCGAACGGAAAGGCCCCTTCGGGGGCACTCGAGTGGCGAACGGGTGAGTAACACGTGGGTGATCTACCCTGCACTTCGGGATAAGCCTGGGAAACTGGGTCTAATACCGGATAGGACCACGGGATGCATGTCCTGCGGTGGAAAGCGCTTTTAGCGGTGTGGGATGGGCCCGCGGCCTATCAGCTTGTTGGTGGGGTGACGGCCTACCAAGGCGACGACGGGTAGCCGGCCTGAGAGGGTGTCCGGCCACACTGGGACTGAGATACGGCCCAGACTCCTACGGGAGGCAGCAGT
>DASPOT010000266.1:0-21966 GCA_035625875.1 Mycobacterium sp.
GGAATCTGCGACCAAGTGGACCACGGCCAGTCGGCGACGGACGTCGTCAACAACCTGACGGACGCCAACCCGGGATTCACGACGAACGGCGCCGTCAAGTTCGCAGTGATCGCCGCCACCGCTTACTGCCCACATCAGCTCAGTGGTGAAGCCGTGAACGGCGGTGGTCAAGCCGTGAACGACACTTTTCTATACGGATCCGGGGACGGCGGTGCCGGGGGCGGGGGCGGATAGCTTCGGCTATCCCCCAAAACAGCGGTATCAACGCTGTTGCGCGGTACTGGGATTGAACTCGGAAACAAAGTATTCTTCGCTTTGTCCGGTGTCACCACCTGTTTAAAATGTTCTGGGCGGGTAGCAGCGGCTAGGGATCGACAACTACCGGACGGCACCATCATCTGGACCGCCCCGACCGGCAGAACCTCCATAACCCATCCGGCAAGCCGAATCTTCCTGCCTGACTAGTACGTAGCCACCACGGTCTGCCGACAGCTCCCGCAGCGGCCACAGTCACCGACCGCGGTGTGATGATGCCGAAAAGGCGACGCATGAGGGCGGAAGAACGCGCCCGCCGAATCAACGCCGAACGCGCACTCAACGACGCCCACGTCGCCGAACGCAATAAGCCACCACCATTCTGATTGTTGACTGCTTAAGCCAAAGTTACTGCGGCCAAGCAGAAGTCGTGCCTACGCCTGGCCGGGCCACGAGGTGGCGTAGCTCAGTGCCTCACCGATGGTGTTGTGGTGGAACTGGAAACCCGAGCGTTCGAGTGCGGCGGGGATGACACGCTGGCCGGTCAGCAGTCCCTCGTCGGCAAATTCGCCGAGCGCGGCGCGCACCGCGAAACCGGGCAGCATCCACGGGGTGGGCCGATTCACCGCGCGGCCCAAGGCCGTGGTGAACTCGGCGTTGGTAACAGGTGCCGGTCCGGTCATGTTTACCGGGCCGGACAGCGACGAGTGCGAGATTGCGTAGAGCAGTGCGCGCACTTCGTCCTCCAACGTGATCCAGGACATGTACTGGCGGCCGTTACCCAGCCGGGCGCCCAGGCCGAGCGAAAACAGGGGTCGCAACTGCCGCAGCAAACCGCCCGACGGGGCCAGCACCAGGCCGGTGCGGGCCAGCACGACACGAGTACCGCTGTCCTGGGCAGGTGCCGTGGCGGCTTCCCAGTCCTGGCACAGCTGGGCAAGGAAACCCGTTCCCGCCGAGACGGTTTCATCGACTACCCGGTCCTTGGTGTTTCCGTAATAGCCGACTGCGCTCGCATTGATCAGCACGCCGACGCTGGCGTCGGCGACCGCGACGGACAACACTTCGGTCGGCGTGATGCGGCTGTCGCGCAGGCTCTGTTTAAAGGCGCCCGACCACCGGCGCTGGCCGATGCTGACACCGCACAGATTGACTAAGGCGTCGACTCCGTGCAGCGCACCGGCGTCGAATTCGCCGCTGTCGGGATTCCAGTGCAGTTCACCGGAATTTGCCGGTGTCCGGCGCACGATCCGCAGCACTTGGTGGTCGGCGGCGCGCAGTGCCGCCACCAGAGCTGAGCCGATCAGTCCGGACGAACCGGCGATCGCGATGACGGGCTTGGCCACAGTCTCCGAAGCCCTCCTCAAAGCCCCAAGTCGGCCTCGAACGCTCCCTCTTCAAGCCGATGCTTGATGGTGGTCAGGAAACGTCCGGCATCGGCGCCGTCGATCAGCCGGTGGTCATAAGTCAGCGGCAGATAGCAGATCGAGCGCACCCCGATGGATTCGTTGCCGTTGGCGTCGACGACCACCCGGGGCCGTTTGACGATGGCCCCGGTGCCTAACATGGCGGCCTGCGGCGGAACCAGGATCGGGGTATCGAACAGCGCGCCCTGGCTGCCGATATTGGTGATGGTGAAGGTGCCGCCGGACAGTTCGTCGGGCTTCAAGTCGCCTGACCGAGCGCGAGCGGCGATATCAGCGATCGCGCGTGCCAGCCCAGCCAGTGACAGATCGCCGGCGTTGTGGATGACGGGGGAGAGCAGACCCTGCTCGGTGTCGACGGCAAAGCCGAGATGTTCGGCGTCGTAGTAGGTGATCTCTTTGGTTTCCTCGTTGTAGCTGGCGTTGATGTTGGGGTGCATCTTGAGCGCGTCGATCACTGCTCGTGCGATGAACGACAGGTAGGTCAGGTTCACCCCTTCGCGTTCGGCGAAGGCGGCTTTGGCCCGGGCCCGCAACGTCACGATCTTGGTCATGTCGACCTCGTGGGTCTGCGTGAGTTGCGCTGTGGCTAAAAGGGATTCGCGGGTTTTGTTGGCGGTGATCTGGCGTATCCTGCTGGCCTTCTGAGTGGTGCCCCGCAGATGTGCCAGCGCGGGCTCTGGAGTCGGGGTGGCTGGTGCAGTGGCGGCCGCGGCTGGTGCGGGCGCGGGTGGCGGTGCCTTCTTGGCTTCTTCCTTTTGCCGGGCGGCGGCCAGCACGTCCTGTTTGCGGATGCGCCCGCCCACCCCGGTGCCCTTCACTTCGGCGAGGTCGATGCCGTTGTCTGCGGCCAGTTTTCGCACCAGCGGCGTGACGTATGGCGCGCCTGTTGTGCTGGCCGCCGGTGCCGGTTGGGGCTGGGGTGTCGGTTCGGCCTTGGGCGTCGGCGCGGGCGTCGGCACCGCCTTAGGCTCTGGCGCGGGTGCCGCGGCGGGCTCGGGTTTGGCCTCCGGCTTGGGTTCGGGTGGGGCCGCCGCACCGGTTTCGGAAGGGACGCCGATCCGGCCCAGCTCGCCGCCGACCGGGACGGTGGCATCCTCGTCGGCGGTGATACTGACCAGCGTGCCCGCCACTGGTGACGGGATCTCGGTGTCCACCTTGTCGGTCGACACCTCCACCAGCGGCTCGTCGACCTGCACGGAATCGCCGACCTTCTTCAGCCAGCGGGTCACCGTGCCCTCTGTGACCGACTCGCCGAGTTCGGGCATCAGCACAAGAGTGGACACGCCACCCTCGCCGCCAGAAGCGGCTGTGGCCGGGGCCTCGGGTTCCGCTTGCGGTTCGACCTCCGGTTCGGGTTGCGGTGCCGCCTCGGCGGCGGGTTGGGGTGGCGCCTGGGCGGGCGGCGCGCCCGTGTCTTCGGCGGCGTCACCGATGACGGCCAGCTCGCCGCCGACCTCGACCGTGTCGTCCTCCTGGGCGATGATCTTGGTCAGCACACCGGCCGCCGGTGCCGGGATCTCAGTGTCGACCTTGTCGGTCGACACCTCAACCAGGGGTTCATCGAGTTCGACCGTGTCGCCTTCTTGCTTGAGCCAGCGGGTGACCGTCCCCTCGGTGACGCTCTCACCGAGTGCCGGCATCTGGACTGAGAAGGCCATCTCTGTTGACTCCTCCGATCGATCGGCCGGTCGGCACGGGTGACCTCTGGCTTACCACAGCATCGCGTGCGGTACCCAAGTCGATTATCGAAACCATCCTGTCACTGCGGGATACTCGGCACACACCCAGGGCAGAGCGCGCTCCGGCGGCCGTGTCCGCACCCCGGGAGCCCCGAAACGGTCGAGCGCGCTTGTTACGGTATCGGCTACCGGTGGCCACAGTAAGTCCGGGTGGGCGGAGGTCTGATGGCAGCAACACAACAGGTAGCCCAGCGGTTCGTCGACAGCGCGGACGGTGTCCGCATCGCGGTCTACGAAGAAGGCAATCCTGACGGCCCGACCGTGGTGCTGGTGCACGGCTGGCCTGATTCGCATGTGTTGTGGGACGGCGTCGTTCCGCTGCTAGCCGAGCGATTCCGGATTGTCCGGTACGACAACCGCGGAGTCGGCGGATCGTCGACGCCTAAGCCCGTTTCGGCATATACCATGGCGCATTTCGCCGACGACTTCGCCGCGGTCATCGGCGCGTACAGCCCCGGCCAGCCGGTGCACGTATTGGCCCACGACTGGGGTTCCGTAGGGGTGTGGGAGTACCTGAGCCGACCCGGCGCCAGCGACCGGGTCGCGTCGTTCACGTCGGTGTCCGGTCCAAGCCAAGACCACCTCGTCGGCTACATCTTCAGCGGTCTGCGGCATCCTTACCGTCCGCGAACCTTCCTGCGGGCCATGAGCCAGGCGGTGCGGCTGAGCTATATGGCGGTCTTCGCGATACCCGTGCTGGCGCCGCTGCTCATTCGGGTGGCGTTCTCCAGCGCGCGCATCCGGCGCGCACTCGTCGCCGATATCCGCACCGGACAGATCCATCACTCAGACACACTCGCCCGTGATGCCGCCAACTCGGTGAAGACATACCCCGCCAACTACTTTCGATCGTTTTCCAAGACCCGGCGCGACCACTACGTCGACGTGCCGGTGCAGCTCATTGTCAATGCCGAAGACCCGTACGTGCGGCCGTACGGTTACGACGCCACCGGGCGCTGGGTGCCGCAGCTGTGGCGCCGCGACATCAAAGCCGGTCACTGGTCGCCGATGTCGCACCCGCAGGTGCTGGCGGCCGCGGTGCACGACTTCGCCGACCTGGTGCAAGGCACACCACCCAGCCGCGCGCTGCTGCGCGCGCAGGTCGGCCGTCCCCGGGAGCGCTTCGGCGACACCCTGGTGTCGGTGACCGGGGCCGGCAGCGGTATCGGCCGGGCGACCGTGCTCGCGTTCGCGGCCGAGGGCGCCGAGGTCGTCGTCAGCGACATCGATGAGGCCGCCGTCAAGGACCTCGCCGCGCAGATCGCGGCACGCGGCGGTGTCGCGCACCCGTATCTGCTCGATGTGGCCGACGCAGAGGCCGTCGAGGCGTTCGCCGACCGGGTCTGCGCCGAACACGGGGTGCCCGACATCGTGGTCAACAATGCCGGTATTGGGCAGGCGGGCCGGTTCCTGGACACCTCGCCCGACCAGTTCGACCGGGTGCTGGACGTCAACTTCGGCGGCGTGGTGAACGGCTGTCGGGCGTTCGCGCGCCGGCTGGTCGAGCGCGGCACCGGCGGGCACATCGTCAACGTGGCCTCGATGGCCGCGTGGGCGCCATCGCAGTCGCTGAACGCCTACTGCACGTCCAAGGCCGCGGTCTACATGTTCTCTGACTGCCTGCGGGCCGAACTCGACGCGGCCGGTGTCGGGCTGACCACCATCTGTCCCGGCGTCATCGACACCAATATTGTGCACACCACCCGGTTCGACGCACCGCCCGGAAAGTCCGAGCAGGTCGCCGGGCGGCGCGCGCGGCTGGAGAAGATGTTCGCCAGGCGACGTTATGGTGCGGACAAAGTCGCCAAGGCCATCGTGTCCGCGGTCAAGCAGGACAAGGCGATCCGGCCAGTGACGCCGGAGGCCTATCTGCTCTACGGCCTTTCCCGGGTGCTGCCGCAGGCGCTGCGCAGCACCGCACGCAGCCGGGTGCTGTAGCGGCCGGGTTCATCGCGAATCGCGTTGACGGCCTTGATGACAGCCGCGGCCGGTCTCGATCGCTACGCCATCCAGGGGATCCAAGGACAGCGCGGCGTCAAAGGTCGGTCGGAACGCCCCGCGGTCGTCGGACGAACAAGGCACCGGCGACGGCGACGGCCCCGATGACCGCCAGCGGTATGGTCCATGCGCGTCGGCTCGAAAGTGACGACTCGCATTGGGCCACGTAGTCGGTATGCGGCACGATCTGGTTGACGATCGGGATGTTGGCCAGGTTCTTTTCGTTGGCCGCCCGCGCGCCGGAGAGATCCGCCGCGACCGCGTTTCCGCATCCAATGCTGCCGCCACCGCCGTTTGACACCGAGACCGGCACGAACAGCCCGACCACACCGGCCACCAAAACCGCGGCACCCACTAGCAGGATCGATCGCCTTACCGTCATATTTCGCGCCTTCCCCGTGCTTTGGGCCCCGCGGGAGTTTAGCCACGGTGATCCGGCGCTAAACCTTGAGCGGTTTTTGTGGCACGCGGCGCGCCGAGGTTCCTTCGAAGGCGCCCACGGTCGGCGAGGGACCGCAGCGTCGTTCCCACCGATCGAGCGGTGTCAGCCGTTCGCCGCGATGTCCTCGAGCACCGCGAACATCGTCCGGGTCGGCACGCCCGTGCCGCCCTTTGGCGTGTAACCCCATGGGCTGCCGGTGTTATACGCCGGGCCGGCGACGTCGATATGGGCCCAGGCCACCCCGTCGGCGACGAATTCGCGCAGGTACATACCGGCCACCAGCATGCCGGCGAAGCGCTGCCCGCTCACATTCGCCAGGTCGGCCACCGTCGACCTGAGTTCGTCTTTGAGTTCGTCGGGCAGCGGCATCGGCCAGCCGTTTTCGCCGACTCGCTGCGAGATCGCGGCCACCCGGTCGCGGAACTCGTCGCTGCCCATCACCCCGGGAGTGCGGGTGCCCAGCGCCACTGTCTGCGCGCCGGTCAGCGTCGACGTCTCGATCAGGTAGTCTGGCTTGTCCTCGCACGCCCGCGCGATGGCATCGGCCAGGATGAGCCGGCCCTCGGCGTCGGTGTTGAGCACCTCGACGGTGGTGCCGCCATAGTGCGTCAGCACATCGCCCGGGCGCTGCGCGGTGCCCGAGGGCATGTTCTCGGCCATCGGCACCGTGGCGATCACGTCGATCGGCAGCTCCAGCCGCGCGGCCAGCGCGACGGTGGCGATGACCGCGGCCGCACCAGCCATATCCCCAGTCATGTAGTGCATGTTCGCCGCCGGCTTGATCGAGATGCCCCCGGTGTCAAAGGTGATGCCCTTACCGACCAGGGCCACCTTCTTCGCGGCCTTCGGGTTCTTGGCCAGCCGCGACCCGCGGTGGATTAGCCGCACCAGCCGCGGCGGCCGCGACGAGCCCTTGCCGACTCCGATCACCCCGCCGTAGCCGCCCTTCTGTAGCGCCTTGTCGTCGAGCACCTCAACCTCCAGGTCGACGGATTCACCCAAAGCTTTTGCGCGCTGGGCGAATTCATCAGGAAACAGGTGGCTCGGCGGGGTGTTGACGAAGTCGCGAGCGGTAGCAACAGCGGTCGCGACGGCCACGGCGCGCACGGCCTGTTTCTTGGCATCCTTGGCGCCTGTGGCCGAAGCCAGCACGGTGATCTTGCGCAGCCCCGGGTCTTTCGGTGCGGTCTTGTCGCTGCGGAAGGCGGTGAACCGGTAGCTGCCCAGGAGCAATCCCTCCACGGTCGCCGGCAGATCCAGTCCGGAAAGCGTGGTGATGACCGACTCGGCGCTGTCGAGCGCCCGCGCTGCCGCACCGGCGGCGCGGCGCACCACATCGGCCGGCCAGTCGTCGCGCGGTTTACCGAGCCCTACGGTCAGCACGCTGCTCACCGGCAGTGACGACACCACCAGCCGGTTCGCCTGTTCGCTGCCGCCCGTGGCGTCCAGCGCCCGCAGGGCGGCCTCGATCTCGGCGACCGCATCCGCGTTTAGGAACGGCTCGGCGGTGGCAACGGCCGCGCCCGGCTGGTCATCGTCACCGGTGGAGACCACCGGCACAATCAAGACGGCCGACGCTGCACCGCGGCGCGGCAGCGCGGAGGCGACGGTGACGGAGGGGGAAAGGTATCCGGGTTCGGTGCTCACGGACAACCACCCTAGTCAGCGGCGTTGCGGCTGATCCGTCAGCGCCGCCGTCATCGGTCGCCGCGCAGGTCGTAGGCCGTCACTGGCGAGTCGAAGCCCTTGAGTGTCAACGGATCCTGGGCAATCGCCGGCCAGTCGGGCAGTTGGTTGTGGACATCCGCCGCGGCAAGGATCTGCCCGGGCTGTGCCGCCCCGGCCAGCCGGGCCGCCAGGTTGACCGCGTTGCCGAAGTAATCGCCATTGATGGCCAGCACCTCGCCGTAGCCGAGACCGGCACGGACCTGCAGCCCGACCGCACGCGCTCGCGGGTGGTCGACGAGATGAGCCGCCGCCTTGGCCAGCAGTTCAGCCGTCGAGCTCACCCACATCACGGCGTCGCCGATGAACTTCACCACCCGCCCGCCGTCGGCATGAACCACGTCGGCGACGGTGGCACCGAACTCGGTGAGCATTGCCGACAACTCCGCAGGTGTGAGCATCTGGGTCAGCGCGGTGAAGCCGGACAGATCCGCAAAACCGACGCCGCACACCACGCTCGCCGACGGGCCCCCTACGACGCCCTCGATGAACGTCCGGGTACTGACCAGATGGTGGCGGTGCACGGCGTCGATCATTGCCCCGATGCGGGGGATGAACTTCGCCGCCACGCGATAGGCCTGCGCGGTGGTGAGTTCGTCCTGGGTGTGGCCGAGCCACAGGTTGGGTTGACCGACCCGGATCGTCGATGATATTGCCTCGGCCAGCCGGGCGACGGTCGCGCCGAGGACCCGCAGGAAGCCGTCCGCGGCGTCGTCGCCCATCTGCGTCCTCATCGCCGTCCAGGTCGCCAGGCCGTCGACATCGGCCTGACTCAACGCCGGCGTATCCGGGTCTGCGACGGTCAGGCCGAGCATGGCCCAGGCGTGTGCGACGTCCTCGACGGGCACACCGAGCGCTTCGGCGGCGGTCCGCAGGGTATAGATCGGGGGACCGGACCATAGCAGGACGTCACCGGCAAGTCCGAACAGACGGCCGCGACGCTCGGCTTCAGCCATCTCCCCGGCGGTGAAGCCCAGGCCGTCCAGGTACTCGATCAGGCCGGCACGCTCGCGCGCGTTGGCGATTCCGGCGGCTTCCAGCGCGTCGAAATCGACCACCTGTTCAAGTGTGCCACCGCAGCCCGCATTAGGGTCGAGTGTCGTGAGCGATGACCTGCAGCACGGACCGCTGGAAGACCGCCACCGCGAGCTGGGCGCCAGTTTCGCCGGGTTCAGCGGTTGGTTGATGCCGGTGTCGTATGCCGGCACCGTCAGCGAGCACACCGCCACCCGCAGCACCGTCGGCCTGTTCGACGTCAGCCACCTCGGCAAGGCGTCTGTCCGCGGACCGGGGGCCGCGCAGTTCGTCAACTCCACGCTCACCAACGACTTAGGCCGCATCGGGCCGGGCAAAGCGCAATACACGTTGTGCTGCACCGAATCCGGCGGTGTCACCGACGATTTGATCGCCTACTACGTCGGCGACGACGAGATCTTCCTGGTGCCCAACGCCGCCAACACCGCCGCGGTGGTCGCCGCTCTGCAGGCGGCCGCCCCCGCGGGTCTGACGATTAAGAATGAACATCGCTCGCGTGCGGTGCTGGCGGTGCAGGGGCCCCGGTCGGCTGGGGTGCTCGACGAGTTGGGGCTACCGACTGGCATGGAGTACATGGCTTATGCCGATGCGTCGTTTTCGGGAGTGCCACTGCGGGTCTGCCGCAGCGGCTACACCGGCGAGCACGGCTACGAACTACTGCCGCCCTGGGACTCTGCGGGTGTGGTGTTCGACGCGCTGCTCGCGGCGGTCACCCGCGCGGGCGGGCAGCTCGCCGGGCTTGGCGCCCGTGACACGCTGCGCACCGAGATGGGGTATCCGCTGCACGGCCACGAACTGTCGGCCGACATCTCGCCGCTGCAGGCCGGCTGCGGCTGGGCGGTCGGCTGGAAGAAGGAGGCGTTCTTCGGTCGCGAGGCGTTGCTGGCCGAAAAGGAGGCGGGGCCGCGGCGACTGCTGCGCGGTTTGCGGGCGGTCGGCCGCGGTGTGTTGCGTTCCGAGCTGGCGGTGCTTGACGGGGACACCAAAATTGGGGTCACCACCTCGGGAACGTTCTCTCCGACATTGAAAGTCGGCATCGCGCTGGCGCTGATCGACACCGACGCCGGCATCGAGGACGGCGACCATGTCACCGTCGACGTCCGCGGCCGCGCCGTCGAGTGCGAAGTGGTACGCCCGCCCTTTGTCACGGCAAAGACGCGCTAGACACCCGTTTGTGACGGCAAAACCCCGGTAGCACCCGCATATACAATCGCTAGATGACCAGCGGCCTGCTCGAGTTCACGGTTTCGGCCACCGCAAACCCGACGACCGACGAGGTACGCGAATCGATCCTGGCGGACCCGGGGTTCGGCAAATACCACACCGACCACATGGTCTCGATCGACTACGCCGACGGCCAGGGTTGGCACAACGCGCGGGTCATCGCCTACGGCCCGATCGAACTGGATCCGTCGGCGATTGTGCTGCACTATGCGCAAGGCGTGTTCGAAGGGCTCAAGGCGTATCACTGGGCGGACGGATCGATCGTGTCGTTCCGCGCGGACGCGAACGCCGCCCGGATGCGATCGTCGGCCCGCCGGATCGCGATTCCCGAACTGCCCGAAGAGCTGTTCATCGAGTCGCTGCGTCAGCTCATCGCGGTCGACGGTGCCTGGGTGCCCGCGGCCGGCGGGGAAGAGGCGCTGTATTTGCGGCCGTTCATCTTCGCCACCGAACCGGGACTGGGGGTGCGCCCGGCGAAGCAGTACCGATACCTGCTGATGGCCTCGCCGGTCGGCGCGTACTTCAAGGGTGGCGTCAAGCCGGTCAGCGTCTGGGTGTCGACGGAGTACGTGCGGGCCGCCCCGGGCGGCACCGGTGCGGCCAAGTTCGGTGGCAACTACGCCGCGTCGCTGGTGGCCCAGGCCGAAGCCGCCGAAAACGGGTGCGACCAGGTGGTGTGGCTCGACGCCGTCGAACGCCGCTACATCGAAGAGATGGGCGGGATGAACATCTTCTTCGTGTTCGGCAGCGGCGCGTCCGCGCGGCTGGTCACCCCGGAATTGTCCGGCTCGCTGCTGCCCGGTATCACGCGGGATTCGTTGCTGCAGTTGGCCACTGACGCGGGTATCGCCGTCGAGGAACGCAAGATCGATATCGAGGAGTGGCAGAAGAAGGCCGCTGTCGGTGAGATCACCGAGGTGTTCGCCTGCGGCACCGCCGCTGTCATCACCCCGATCTCGCGGGTGAAGTACGGCGACGTCGAGTTCACCATCGGCGACGGTGAACCCGGCGAAGTGACGATGGCGCTGCGCGACACATTAACCGGGATTCAGCGGGGCACCTTCGCGGACACCCACGGCTGGATGGCGCGACTGAGTTAGACGGGCCCAGCTCCTCCCCGGGCCATTACACGGCCCGCATCGTCGCCGGTCCGGGTTAGACGGGCCCAGCTCCTCCCCGTGCCATTACACGGCCCGCATCGTCGGCGGTCCGGGTTAGACGGGCCCAGCTCCTCCCCGGGCCGCTACACGGCCCGCATCGTCGCCGGTTCAGGTTAGAACCGGGTCAGCCCGGCGAGCAGCACCGCACTCACCGTCGTCGTCAGTTCGATCGTCGCGCCCAGCACGTCACCGGTGATGCCGCCGAACCGGCGCACGCAATGCGCGACCAGGGCCGCCCCGCAGCACACCGCCACCAGCACCGCGACCGGGCCGTGCCACGGCCGGGGACCCGCCCACAGCGAAATGACGACCAGCACCGCGATCCAGCCCGCCACCACCGGCGTTGGCTGGGTGCCGGCGACGCGGGCACCCAGGGTGCTGCCCTCGGCCGCGGGCATCGATCGGCGGCAGGCCAGCACCGCCGCGACCCGGCCGGCAACGACCGCGACGATGATCCCGGTTGCGCCCAACGCCGAAAAAGCCAGTCCCTGCAAGACGATCACCAACACGACGGCGGCCACCCCGAACGGCCCGGTCGCCCCGTCGCGCATCACCTCAAGCGCGCGTGGCGCCGGTCCGTAGCAGCCCAGCCCGTCGGCGGTGTCGGCCACACCGTCGATGTGCAGGCCACGGGTCGCGGCCAGCACTGCGGCCACCGCCAGCAGTCCCGACAGCGGGCTGGACGGGCCGAATGCCAGCGCGCCGACCCACACCACCGTCGCGGCCAATGCGCCCAGCGCGGCTCCGACCACGGGCAGCGCGGTCACCGTGCCGCGGCCCAGCGGGCGATCCCCAGGTACGGGAACCGCGGTTCCGAAGGCGAAAGCCGTTGCCAGCGAACGGATCATGACGGCGCAGCCTGATCGGCGCTCTCAGCCGTGGTGGAAACGCCGGCGGCGGAGAAGGTGGCCATCGAGGACAGCGCGGCCACCGCGGCGCGCAGCACGCCCAGCGCCACCGCGGCGCCGGTGCCCTCGCCCAGGCGCATCCGCAGGTCCAGAATCGGGTCTAGCTCCAGGGCCGTCAGGGCCAGCTGGTGAGCCGGTTCTGCCGAGCGGTGCCCAGCTTGCCACCACTGCCGGGCGCCGGGCGCCAGATGCTCGGCGACCAAGGCCGCGGCCGTCACCGCCATGCCGTCGAGCAGCAGCGGGGTGCGCCGGACGGCGGCCTGCCCGCAGAAGCCCGCCATCGCCGCCAGGTCAGCGCCGCCGCAGCAGCGCAGCAACCCCAGCGGGTCGGACAATACCGGCCGCGCCCGAAACAGCGCATCGCGCACCGCGGCGGTTTTGCGTGCCCAGCCGGCGTCGTCGATCCCGGTCCCATAACCGACCACCGCGACCGGCTCGGCGTCGGTCAGCGCCGCAACCAGAACCGCCGCCGCGGTGGTGTTTCCGATGCCCATATCGCCGGCGATGAGCAGATCGGCGCCGGCGTCGACCTCCTCATCGGCGATCCGCTGGCCCCCCTCGATTGAGCTGGCGGTCTCCTCGCCGGTCAAAGCGTCCTCCACAGCGATGTTGCCGCTGCCACGCCGAACTTTATGTGCCCCAATCTGTTCCGACAAGGCATCGGCATCCACGGCGAGGTCCACCACCCGCACCGTCGCGTCGGCGACGCTGGCCAGTGCGTTGATCGCCCCGCCGCCGGCATCGATGTTGGCGACCATCTGAGCAGTCACTTCCGGCGGGTAGGCCGACACCCCGCACCGGGCTACACCGTGGTCACCGGCGAACACCACCACCCGGGCGCGCTCGAATTGCGTTGGCGGGCAGCGCCCCTGGCACGCCGCCACCCACACAGACAGATCCTCCAAGCGACCCAGCGCGCCCCGCGGCTTTGTCAGGGTGTCTTGGCGAGCGCGGGCAGCCGCGGCGGCACCCGCATGCGGGGGCGGCACCGGTGCGAACGTCATCGGATCCCCGACGGCTTGATCGTCACCGCCTGTCCGGCCACCACTAGCATCACCCGCTCGCACACGCCGGCCAGCCGCTGGTTGAGGCCGCCCAGCTCGTCGGCGAACCGGCGGCCGGACACGGTGGCCGGCACCACCGTCAACCCGACTTCCGGGCTGACCAGCACCAGCGGCGCGCAGAACGTGCTGACCGCCGAGAGCATGTCGTCGACGGGACCCGCCACCGACCCGCCGTCCCAGCCGCGGTGGCGGTCCAGCACGGCGGTCAGCCAGTCGCCGAGATCGTCGATCAGCGTTGGCGTGCTCGGCGACTGGCGCAATTCGGTTGCGATGTCGTAGGTTTCAACCGTCGACCAGTGCGCGGGCCGGCGGTCGCGATGCTCGGCGATCCGCTGCGACCAGGCCGCATCGGCACGCACGGCCGAGCCGGTGGCCAGGTAACGCACCGGCTGGCCGGGTGCCAGCGACTCAGCGATGGCTGCCTCCGCCCACCGGGACTTGCCTGACCGGATCCCGCCCAGCACCAGGGTGCGCACCGCGGGTCAGCCAGCTTCCAGGCGACGTTTAATCAACACTGCTGCCGCGGTTGACCTGGGGCCGAGGTGCCCGCATCCGGCGCAGCTGCGAAGCCCGGCCGGCGGCGTAAAGGCCCAGCTTCCAGCGGCTTTCGGTGTTGTCCGGGAACTTCGCGTCAACCAGCTTGGCGACCTTGCGGGCCAAGATGACCCCGTCGATGGCCATAACAGCCATCAGCACCATCATCGCGGGCGACATGTAGATCTGCAGCTGCGGGACGGCAAACATGATGAACAGCAGCGCCAGCGCCGACGGCATGAATAGCCCGAGCGCGTTGCGACGAGAGTCCACCACATCGCGAACATATCGGCGTACCGGGCCCTGGTCGCGCGGCAGCAGGTAGGCCTGTTCGCCGGCCATCATCCGCTCCCGGCGATCCGCCATCTGGGCCCGGCGCGCAGCCTTCTCGGCCCTGCGTTCCTCGCGGCTGAGCTTAGGTCCGGCCAGCGATTTGCGCCGGGCGCGCGCCTCGGCGACGGTCATCGGTGCCGGTGCGACCGGTCCGCGGCGCTTGGCGGCGTCGCTGCGCTTGGGTGTGGGTCGGCCCTTGGGCGCCGTCGTGCGCGACCCGCGAAAAGCCGCGGACGTCGACGCGGCGTCAGCGGAGGCGGTGTCGGTGGGTGTCGCCGATGCGTCGGCATCTTTTTTGCGGCCCAGCAGCTTCACAGTCGCCAGGTTACTTCGCGGCCGCATTCGTTCGATATGGGCCTGCCCCGGCATGCGCTGCAGCGCGCCCGGCCCTACGCTTGCTGGGATGAACGCCCCGGGGGCCTCCAAGACAGGCGTCGCCGGCATCGCGCCCGCTGGAGCCCACCGGCCGATCCTGCGGGTGCTGGTCGCTCCGGATTGCTACGGCGACAGCCTGACCGCCGTCGAAGCCGCCGCCGCCATCGCGGCCGGGTGGGACCGGGCCCGGCGGGGCGATCAGCTCGCAATCGCCCCGCAGTCCGACGGCGGCCCTGGATTCGTCACAGTACTGGCCAGCCGGGTGGGGGAGCTGCGCCGACTGCGGGTGTGCGGGCCGCTGGACACCGATGTCGACGCCGATTGGGTGTTCGATCCCGGCTCGACCACGGCATACCTGGAGTGTGCGCAGGCCTGCGGTCTGGCCCGCCTCGGTGGCCCGCCGACACCGCACACCGCCCTGTCCGCCCACAGCCGGGGAGTCGGCCAGCTCATCGTCGCCGCGCTGCAAGCCGGGGCGGCGCGCATCGTGGTCGGGCTCGGCGGCAGCGCGTGCACCGACGGCGGGCGGGGACTGGTCGACGAGCTCGGTGGCCTGGAGGCGGGCCGCCGACGGCTGGCGCAGGTGGAGCTGATCGCCGCCTCCGACGTCGAATACCCGCTGCTGGGACCGTGGGGCGCCGCCAGGATATTCGGGCCGCAGAAGGGCGCCGATGCGGCCACCGTCGCAGCACTCGAACAGCGCCTTGCGGTGTGGGCCGGCGAATTGGACGCGGCTGCCGGGCGGGCCGTGAGCGCGGAACCGGGCGCGGGCGCGGCGGGGGGTATCGGGGCTGCGCTACTCGCGCTTGGTGGCCGGTGCGAATCCGGCGCCGCGATCATCGCTGAAAACACCCACCTTGCCGACGACATCGCCGCCGCGGATCTCGTCGTCACCGGTGAGGGCCGACTCGACGAGCAGTCCCTGCACGGCAAGGTGGTCGGCGCGCTGGCAGCCGCAGCGCGGTCGCGGCAAATCCCGGTGCTGGTGCTGGCCGGGCAGGTCTGTCTGGACGACACCGCGTTGCGATCAGCGGGGATTCTGGCCGCTTACGCCATCGCCGACTACGCCGGTTCGGTGCGGCTGGCCTTAGTGGATGCCGCCAACCAGCTAATGGGATTGGCATCACAGGCAGCGGCACGACTCGGGAATAGCGACACAACGAGGTACCGTTGATGCAGTGCGCTTTCAGCGCCGAGTGGACCCGAGTAAACCCACGCATGGCGTATAACACGTAGGGAGACGCAATGACTGTTCCGGGCGAGAAGACCGCCACGACTCACGGCGTGACCTTGACCGAGGCCGCCGCTGCGAAGGCGAAGTCTCTGCTGGATCAGGAGGGACGCGATGATTTGGCGCTGCGCATCGCGGTCCAGCCGGGCGGGTGCGCCGGGCTGCGCTACAACCTCTTTTTCGACGACCGCACGCTCGACGGTGACCTGACCGCGGAGTTCGGTGGTGTGATGTTGACGGTGGACCGCATGAGCGCGCCGTATGTGCAGGGCGCGACGATCGACTTCGTGGACACCATCGAGAAGCAGGGTTTCACCATCGACAACCCGAACGCCACCGGATCCTGCGCCTGCGGGGATTCGTTCAACTGACGGTCCCGGCTGGGCTTATTGGCGCCCGCGCGTCTAGTACGTTCCCGCGGTGCGCAGCACATAGGAGCAGACCAGGATCTGGTTGCGCTGGATGAGTAGCTGCGCGAGGCCTTGCATGCCGCCGCGGGGCGCACCACCCGTCGCAGGCACCACTCGCATCGTGAACAGCACCTGGGCCTGATACTTCGACCAGTAAACGATCTTGTCGATCGAGGTCACTTTGGTCTGGGAGAACTGCTTGCGGAAGGCGTCGCTACTCAGTTTGGCCAGCGCTTCGTCGGAGCGTCGGTCGCGGACGGCGTCATAGATACCGCACAGCGTGTTGCGGGCGATGGTTTCGATGTCGCGGTGCTCCAGGGCATCCAGATAGCCTTGAATCGCCGTTTTGGCGGTCGCATCGGAAAGCGCGCCGGCGGCGATAGATCGCTCACTTCGGGTCCCATACACGATCGCGGTCGTCATCGCGGCTACCAGCGCCAAGGCCACCAGAGCGCCGACGATCAGTGGCCGACGCCGCCGTTTCGGGTATGACACCGGCGGCGGCAGCCCGGGATAGGCGGCGGACGCGGGTGGTGCTTGGTCCGCCGGCGAGCGGGCGTAGGCGGGCTGACCGGGAATGGGCTGGCTGGGGCGGGGCTCGGTGTAGGGCGGTCCATGGGCGCCGATGTCGTGGTTCGGCAAATCCGGACCGGCCATCGTAATTCTCCTACGGTGGGGCGGGATGACGAGCGGTGGTCGCCAACGGCGTTCGGGTTCCGGTGAGCTCCCTAGGCAGGCTAGCGCACTGCCGGCCGGTAGCCGTCGATGTAACGTGACCGCTACGTGAGTAAGTTTAGATAGACGAGCTTACGAATGAAGGGCGGAGATTTCGTGACGATTGCGGTGACCGGTTCGATTGCTACCGACCATTTGATGCGGTTTCCTGGGCGGTTTTCCGAACAGCTGCTGGCCGATCATCTGCACAAGGTGTCGCTGAGCTTCCTGGTCGACGACCTGGTGATACATCGCGGCGGCGTGGGCGGAAACATGGCCTACGCCATCGGCGTGCTTGGCGGCGACGTCGCGCTGGTCGGCGCGGCCGGCACCGACTTCGCCGACTATCGGGAATGGCTGGAGGCGCACGGCGTCAACTGTGACAACGTGTTGATCTCTACGACCGCGCATACCGCACGCTTCGTTTGCACAACCGATCTCGACATGGCCCAGATCGCATCGTTCTATCCGGGCGCGATGTCGCAGGCCCGTGACATTTCGCTCGCTGATGTGGTGTCGGCCATCGGCACACCGGAGTTGGTCATAATCGGGCCCAACGACCCGGACGCCATGTTCTTGCACACCGAGGAGTGCCGCAAACTTGGACTGGCCTTTGCCGCCGACCCGTCCCAGCAGCTGGCCCGGTTGACAGGCGAGCAGATCCGCAAGCTCATCGACGGCGCCACCTACCTGTTCACCAACGACTACGAGTGGGACCTGCTGCTGTCCAAGACCGGCTGGACCGAAGCCGAGGTGATGGCGCAAGTGGGGCTGCGGGTGACCACACTCGGCGCTAAGGGTGTGGACCTGGTCGACCGCGGCGGCGCAGTCGCGCACGTGGGTGTGGTACCTGAGACCAGCCAGGTTGACCCCACTGGTGTCGGCGACGCGTTCCGGGCCGGTTTCCTGACCGGCCGCAGTGCGGGTCTGGGCCTGGAGCGTTCGGCGCAGCTCGGGTCGCTAGTCGCCGTGCTGGTGTTGGAGTCGACCGGCACTCAGGAGTGGGAGTGGGATCGCGACGTCGCAGTGACCCGGCTAGCCGGCGCCTACGGCGACGAGGCTGCCGTCGAGATCGACGGCGCGCTGGCGTAGCGCGTCACAGCTGGACGGGATACTGCGGCTCACTGATCTGCGGCACCACGGTGTGCTCGACGAAGATCGCGTGCCACAGCATGAAGATCAGCATCGTCCACAGCCGCCGGCTGTGATCGCTTGCGCCGCAACGATGTTCGTCGAGCATCCGGCGTACGGCGGCGACGTCGACAAGGTGATCCGCGTGCGAGGCGTCCACCATCGCATACGCCCACTCCAGCAGCTCGCCGGCGCGCAGCCAGTGCCGGATGGGCACCGGGAACCCGAGCTTGGGCCGGTTGAGCACATGTGCGGGGACGATCGGTGCCAGTGCGCGCCGCAGTGCGTACTTGGTGGTGGTGCGGGTGATCTTGGCCTGCACCGGCAACCGCGAGGCCACCGCGAACACCTCGGGATCCAGGAACGGCACCCGCAACTCCAGCGAGTTGGCCATCGTCATCTTGTCGGCCTTGACCAAAATGTCGCCCCGCAACCAGGTGAGCAAGTCGATGTGCTGCATGCGGGCCACCGGATCCCAGCCCTGCGATTCGGCGTACACCGGCGCCGTCACGTCGGTGTGGGTCCACTCCGGCCGGAACCCGGGCAGCACGGCCTGCAATTGCTCGTCGGAGAAACTGCGCGCATTGCCGTAGTAGCGTTCCTCCAGGGTCAGCGATCCGCGGTGCAGCAGGCTTTTGCCCCGCATGCCGTCCGGTAGCGGTTTGGACACCTTGCCCATCGAGCGCCGCAGCGGCCCGGGCAAGTAGGCGAAGGGCTTCAGCGACAGCGGCTCCCGGTAGATCGTGTAGCCGCCGAACAACTCGTCGGCACCCTCACCGGAGAGCACCACCTTGACGTACTTGCGGGCCTCGCGGGCGACGAAGAACAGCGGCACCAGCGCCGGGTCGGCCACCGGCTCGTCGAGGTACCAGACGATCTCGGGTAAGGCGGCGACGAACTCGCCTGGGCTGACCACTTTGGCGACGTGCCGGGCTCCGATGGCCTCGGCCGACGCCACGGCGACGTCGATCTCGGAGAAGCCCTGCCGCTCGAAACCGGTGGTGAAGGTGATCAGTCGCGGGTTGTGCCGGATGGCCAGCGCGGCGATCGCCGTGGAGTCGATGCCCCCCGACAGAAACGCACCGACGGTGACGTCGGCGCGCATGTGCTTGGCCACCGAGTCCTCTAGGACCGCGGTGATCTCGTCGTAGCGCGCCTGCTCGGTGTCGCGGCTGATCGGGATGGAGGTAAAGCGAGGCACAAAGTACCGGGTAACGTCGGGCACACCCTGCCCGGGACGGATCCGGGCGTAGCAGCCCGATTTCAGTCGGCGGACCCCGCGGTGCAGTGTCTCTGGTTCCGGCACGTACTGCAGCACCGTGTAGTGCTGCACGGCCCGCTGGTCGATGCGAGAGTCGAATCCCACGATGTCCGCCAGGTCCAGCAGGCATTTCTTCTCGCTCGCCACCGCGGTCCCGCCGGGCCCGGTCGCGACGAACAGCGGCTTGATCCCGAAAGGGTCACGGGCGCAGAACAACTCACGGGTCACCGTGTCCCACAGCGCGAACGCGAACATGCCCCGCAACCGCGCCAACGCGCCGGTACCCCAGTAGTGGTATGCGGCGACGATGGCCTCGCCGTCGCCGTCAGTGGCGAAAACAGCGCCGTGCGTCGCGGCGAGTTCCTCGCGCAGCTCCAGGTAGTTGTAGATCTCGCCGTTGAACACCAGCAGGTAGCGGCCGGGTGTCTCTGGCGGCCCCCACCGCAGCGGCTGATGCGAGTGCGCGATATCGATGATGGAGAGCCGGTTGAAGCCGAGCACGACGGTCGTAGGCGAGTCCAGGTCGGCCCAGGTGCCCGGCTCGTCGGGTCCGCGGTGCCGCATCAGGTGCGACGCGCGCGCGACAGCGTCGGCGACATCACGGGCAGAACTGGAAGAATCAGCGCCGGCCGCGGCACCCACGAAGGCCAGCAGTCCACACATGGCGACCCAGTATGCCGCACTGGGCGGGTCGCTGACCGGCCCGCATCGTCGCCGGAGGGGCGGCGTGGTCTACGCTGCGTAGTATTCGACTGCTGCAGCGAGTCGGCCGACGCTACCCCGCAAGCCGGGTACCCCGTCGGCCCAGCTTGTGATACAGGAGGCGCCACCGTGACACCTCGCCGCCCCGGACGTTCGGGTGGCCTTTCTACGGGGCTTCACCGAGGTCTTACCCGTCGGCTTCGGCTGCTGGTGCTCGCCGCGACGCTGGGGGCGTTGGCGGTCGCCGTGAGCGGATGCAGTTGGTCGGACGTGCTGGGCATGGGCTGGCCGACGGGCATCACCCCGGAGGCCAGGCTCAACCGGGAGCTGTGGATCGGAGGTGTGATCGCCTCCCTGGCGGTCGGGGTGATCGTGTGGGGTCTCATTTTCTGGTCCTCGGCGTTCCACCGCAAGAAAGACACCGACACCGAATTGCCCCGCCAGTTCGGCTACAACATGCCGCTGGAGCTGGTGCTCACCGTAATACCGTTCCTCATCATCTCGGTGCTGTTCTATTTCACCGTGGTGGTGCAGGAGAAGATGCTGCATGTGAGGTCGGACCCCGAGGTCGTCGTGGACGTAACGGCATTCCAGTGGAACTGGAAATTCGGGTATCAGAAGGTCGATTTCAAGGACGGCACCCTGACCTATGACGGCGCGGACCTGGCGCGCAAACACGCGATGGTCTCCAAGCCCGAAGGCACCGACAAGCACGGCGAAGAACTCGTCGGCCCGGTGCGCGGGCTCAACACCGAGGACCGGACCTACCTCAACTTCGACAAGGTCGAGACCCTGGGTACCAGCACCGAGATCCCGGTGCTGGTACTACCCGCCGGCAAGCGCATCGAGTTTCAATTGGCGTCGGCCGATGTCGTGCACGCGTTCTGGGTGCCGGAATTTTTGTTCAAGCGTGACGTGATGCCCGACCCCGCGGCGAACCACTCCGTGAACACCTTCCAGGTCAAAGAGATCACCAAGACCGGGGCGTTCGTCGGGCACTGTGCCGAGTTGTGCGGCACTTATCACTCGATGATGAATTTCGAGGTTCGAGTGGTGCGGCCCAACGATTTCAAGGCCTACTTACAGCACCGGATCGCGGGGAAGACCAATGCCCAGGCCTTGCAGGCGATCGACCAGTCCCCGGTAGCAGTCACCACGCACCCGTTCGAAACTCGCCGCGGTGAGCGAGCCCCCCAAGCGAGTAGGTAGGGACGTCCATGCATATCGAAGCCAGGTTGTTCGAGTTCGTGGCCGCCTTCTTCATCGTGATCGCGGTGCTGTACGGCGTGTTGACTTCGATGTTTGCCACCGGCGGTGTCGAGTGGGCCGGTACCACCGCGCTGGCACTGACCGGTGGCATGGCGCTGATCGTGGCCACGTTCTTCCGCTTTGTGGCCCGCCGGCTGGACACCCGGCCCGAGGACTACGAGGGCGCTGAGATCAGTGACGGCGCAGGGGAATTGGGGTTCTTCAGCCCGCACAGTTGGTGGCCGATCCTGGTCGCGCTGTCCGGCTCGGTGGCGGCGATCGGCGTCGCGCTGTGGTTGCCGTGGTTGATCGTTGCCGGGGTGGTGCTCGTCCTCGGCTCGTTGGCAGGGCTGGTCTTCGAGTACTACATCGGTCCCGAGAAGCACTGATCGTTGCTGGCCAACGTAACAATCAGGGCATCAGTTGATCGGTGACCAGTCCGCCAAGACTGCCCTGCCCCCCTGGTTGGGTAGGGTTGCCGAAGCACAAATGAGAAACGTCGAGGCGCGCACCGCGGCACCGCGCGTGCTGGTGATGCAGTCGAACAGGACAGGCAAGCATGAGTGGGCCTAACCTCCCAGGACCGGAATCCGAGGAGCTGGAACCTGGTAGCGAGCTCGGCGACGAACTTGACCTGGGCAGCGAGCCGAGCGACGAACCGGCGCCCGGCGAAGAAGAGCCGGAGGACCAGACCAGCGAGACCGAGTTTTCGCAGGCCTACTCGGCTCCCGAGTCCGAGCAGTTCACCACCGGCCCGTATGTGCCGGTCGATCCACACCTATACGACTACGACAGCTACGAATCGATCGGCCTGGAGGACAAACGGACCACTCCCCGCTGGCCGTGGGTGGTCGGCGTTGCCGCGATCGTGGCGGCGATCGCCCTAGTGGTATCGGTGTCGCTGCTCTTCGCCCGCACCGACACCGAGAAGCTCGCCACCCCGGGGACCGCCCCAACATCAACGCCACCGATGCAGGACGAGATCATCGCCACCACACCACCGCCACCCCCCGCTGCGCCCCCGCCGCCGCCTACCGCTGCGCCCCCGCC
>DASPOT010000267.1:0-4403 GCA_035625875.1 Mycobacterium sp.
AGTTGTCCCCCTTACCGGGGACCGGAGGTTCAAATCCTCTCGCCTCCGCGGAGACAAGTGAACACCGGCGCCCGTAGCTCAACGGATAGAGCATCTGACTACGGATCAGAAGGTTGGGGGTTCGAATCCCTTCGGGCGCGCGCAGCTCAGAGGCCCCTTTCCGTCATTCCAGGAAGGGGCCTCGCGCGTTCTTGACGACAGTTTTGACGACAGTAGCCGCGTAATCCGGTCATCCCGACTGCCGTCCATTTCCCGGCTTCCGAAACAGTTCGTCCATGCCCGACACAGCGGCACGTTGCACTTGCTCGATCACATCGACGTAGGTCCCAGTAGTGACGGCGATCGAGCTGTGACGCAGGATGCGCTGCACGGTCGCTGCCTCCACGCCCATCGCGAACAGCAACGTGACACAGGAATGCCGCAGGTCGTGCAACCGAATAACGCGAACATTGGCCCGCCTGCACAGCGCTTCGAACGCTCGGTTGACGTTCCGGGGTTCCAGGGGTGTCCCGTTCTTTGTTGTGAAGACGAGGCCCAACGAATTTGCCTGGGAAATTCCCGCATCGGCTAGTTGTTCCCGCCGATGCGACCGCAGGATAGCGACCAGTTCATCGGGGAGCGGCACTGTCGCGGCCGACGACTCCGTCTTCACGTCCCGTAACGCGAGCTCCGCCCCGACACGGCTGAGCGCTTTCGTGATCCGGACACGGCCTTCTACGAGATCCACATCACTCCAGCGCAAGCCCAGCGCTTCTCCCCGGCGCAGTCCGATCGCAAGGGCCACCGACCACAGCGCATAGAGTCGATCGCCGCGCGCGGTCTCCAAGAACTGCTGGGCTTCTTCAGCGCTCCACGGCTGCACCTTGCGAATCCCACCACTCGGCATCTTGACCTGACGAGCTACGTTCCTCGCCAAGATCTCCTCGTCAACCGCGTCTTGCAGCGCAGCTCGCAGAAGGCGCAGCAGATACCGCAGTGTTCCGGTACTCACGTGCTGCTCGCAACAAACGGGGGGCTTCTTCGCGCAACACCGGGCTCTGTTTCTCTTCGCCCGATCCGCGTCTTTGCCCTGTGCGCAGCATTGGCATATCGTCCGGAGTTCATTCAGCCAGGTCCGAATGTGCTGCGCCTGTAGAGCTCGCAGCTTGCGCTTCCCGAGCGCGGGGCGATGTACAGCCGCACCAGCAATTCGTACGACGACAACGTCGTCTCACGCACGGCCGGCTTTGCGATCTCCGCCAACCAGTACCGCGTGTACTGGGCGACCGTAATCGTCGTACTCTCGACGGGAATGCCTTTGCGCTGCTGCTCTTTTAGACGAGTGCGTTCGGCGTCGGCTTCCTCCCACGTCGCACCGTAAACGGTGATACGTTTGCGTCGACCGTCGGGTGTGTCTACGAACACTTTCAGCTCGTAGCGCCCGTCTCGACGTTGCGAAATGCTGCCCGAACCGTTCGGGTTACGCTTCTTCGGGGCCATCAGGCAGCGCCTTCAATGAGCCCGGACACGTAGTCATCTAGCGATTGCCGAACAATTCGACGGCACCGGCCAATTTGCACCGACTTGACCTCGTGATTCCAGATCAGCCGGTACACCATCCACCGGCTTACGGCCAGTCGATCCGCCACCGCCTGCACGGTCACCAGTTCGCTCATCTCCATGTCGTTTCCCTGTCTGTTGTCATGCCGCCGTATCCGTTTCGGAGGTTTCATGGCCGCCTGGTGGCCCAGCGGCAAGTAACGCTTCGTTGTATTCGGCGCGCCAGATAACGCGTTGGGCCACAGCACGCATGATCAGCTCGTCGCGCGACGGGATCGCCCGGTCGCCGGGTTCACATTTGAGGATCATCACTCTGGCCGGGTCACGTACAGGCTTGCTGATACCGGCGTCCGCCAGGAGTTGCCGAACAAATTCCTCGCGATCGGTTTGGTGGTCGGGCAGGGTTTTGCCTGTCCATTTTCGCGACACCAGCACTCGGCGTCCGGGCAGTCCGAGCGTGCTGCGGCGGTGTGCTTTGCCTTTGCACCGCCCGGGCACTGTTTTACTAGTCGCGCCTCTTGGCACGATGCCGTAGCGCAACCAGACCGGGCACCGCTCCGAACACGGTGTAATCGCAAGTTCGGCGTGCAGCCGGTCATGATGCTGCCGCTGCGCGGCGGTGTCGGGTTCGATGACTTCGCTGATCGATTTCGTCAGGTACTTGGTGAGGTAGCCGATGTGGCGTCCGGCTTTCTCGGTGCCGCCCGCTGCCGGCCAACGCGGTCCTGGCCGCGTGCGACGCTGGATCGCGCCCCGCAACGCGGCATGCAGATGCGGTACGGCCCGATTCGCGACTGGAGGACGACCATCAGCCACATTGCCCATTGCGTTGGAGGCGTGATCAGTCCCTTGATGTGCAACGTGTACCTGCACCGGCTCGACCGGGGTTGGGACACTCGCGCACACGGGGTATTGGTGAGGTTTGCTGACGATCTGCTGGTGGTGTGCAAATCCCGGCAGCAAGCCCCCAGGCCGCGCTGGCGCGGCTTCGGGTGCTGTTGGCCGATCTCGGCTTGGCGCCGAAAGAGGCCAAAACACGCATCGTCGAATTGGCGGTGGACGGAGAAGGTTTCGACTTTCTTGGTTTTCACCATCGGATGGTGCGCTCGCGGGGCAGTCACGGCAGACGCGGTATCGACCTCCTGGCGCGTTGGCCCAGCAATCGGGCGATGCGGCGTGCACGAGATCGGATCACCGAACTGACGGTTCAGTCTCGGTTGTGGCTGCCGGTCGAGGAAGTGGTCGAGGACCTGAATCGGTTCCTGCGGGGCTGGGCGGCCTATTTCCGCTTCGGCAACTCCGCGGCCCGTTTTCACAAGATCGAGCAGCATGCACGTCTTCGGCTCGCATTGTTCATCGGCAAGCGATACCAACGCGGACGTGGCTTCGGCTGGTCCGTGCTCGCCTACAAGTCGGCGGACTTCTGCGGGTTGCTGAGCCTGGATGGAGCCGTGATCGCACCCAGGGCCGACAAGCCCTGGCGGGTGAAACCGAATGCCGACGGTGAACGGCGCCGGTAAGCCGTGTGCGGGAGAACCGCATGCACGGTTTGACGGGCGGGAGCTGGAAACGGAACAAAGATCGGACCAGGGCCACGGAGATGAAGGACACCAGGGGAAACCCTGCGGTCACCAGCGGCTCCGAGACCTACCGTCGATGCTCGTTACCGCGCCAGCTCTCGACCCCGTAATGGCGGCAGAATCGCCGCAGAATCGCGGTGCTGGTCAGATCGCACATGTCTGCAACGCTGCGAGCTAGCGCGTCGAGCTGTTCGTGAAACGCCGTCCGCATATGTCAACGGTAGAACGTTAAGGCGACGATGGTGACGGGTTGTTAGGTTGAGGTTTAGCGGCGCTGATCACGGATGTGGTGGAGTCTCAGGGTGAGTTTGGGCGCCCTGGAATCGCTACAGACGGACCAATGAAAGCGAAAGCGCCAGCCCCTCGGCAGTCCCGTTGTGGGCATATCCCCTCCTTCCTTTTGAGTGGCCACGCGGGAGCCCCGCTGTTGACCTCCCGCGTACCCCCGGGTTCGCGCCGCCGCCGGGGGGTTACGCGGCGGCGCGGGGGTGGAACCATACCGACCATACATTTGAATCGACATTTCACATACTAAAAGCTTGGATCGGCCGTTTAACCAAACTGCCAGCCTGGTAAATTGTGACCCATGGTCATCTTCGAAGCCTTCGACGTTGCCGGTCGAGCCGTGCGGGTACGCAGTGAGCAGGTCGGTCGCCAGACCTTGCGGTGGATGGGATCGGCTTTCGCTGCGAACGCCGTGCTCGCGGCGATCGTGCTGGCGGTCTTCGGCGCCGGCAACCTGGGCACCGTCCATGCCCTGCAGATCACCGCCCGCTTCTCGTTCCTTTTGTTCTGGCTTGCCTATGCCAGCGGCGGTCTCGCCCTGCTGATCGGCCCCGCCGCCGGGTTCCTTCGGCGCCATGGCCGCGATTTCGGCCTCGCCTTCGCCGCCGCCCATCTGGTCCATCTCGGCCTGGTCGTTTGGCTCTGTTGGATCGGCGCCACACCGGGGATGAGCGTGTTCGTCTTCTTCGTGCCGCCGCTGGTAGTGGTTTACGTGCTGGCACTGTTCTCGATTCCGACACTGCAACAGAGACTCGGTCGCACGCTTTGGACCGTACTGCGCACGGTCGGCATGACCTAACATCGCCTACGCCTTCGCCGCCGACTTCGTTCCGGCGCCGTTCGGCGGCGGCACGACGCATGTCCTGATGTATGCCCCGTTCGCCATCTTGAGCGTCGCCGGTCCGGTGCTGTGTGCCCTCTCGTTCGCGCCGTCGCTTCGCCGCTATTTTCTTCAGTCCAAATCCGGATAGCTCTGCCCCGACGTGGCCAGATGTCGGC
>DASPOT010000268.1:0-4416 GCA_035625875.1 Mycobacterium sp.
GTCGAGAGTGTCGAGATCGAGGGCGTAACCGCCGACCGAACGGGCCGCCTTCTCATACGAACGCACCCGGTATGGATCGCCACCGGAGATGGCAACCAAATCGGCCAGCTCCTGCAGCGCCTCGGCCGCAACGTCATTCGAGCGCATCAGGCGCTGCCTCACCCAATCGGGTGCCGTTGTTCATCAGGAGTGGCTCGCACACTTCCGAAGCACCTCCTGCATCGTCGAACCAGATACAGAATCGACGCCGCTATGCCCGCTCGCCACTGGCGAAAGACCTCATTCTCGGGACTTCCGACCACAAACAAGCGGGACTTCCGACTCCGGGCCTCTCGCCATCGCGCCGGTAGCCTCAAGGGTCCCGATCTGACGACGCGGGGGACACTCTCGTTATGAAAATGTGGATACAAGTTCAAGGCCACGATGAGGATGACGAATATTCGGATGCCGCCACCTATGAAATACTCACGGGCGGTGTGCTAAAGGTCACCAGCGGCAATGATATTCACCTCTACAGTCCGGCGCACTGGCAAGAGGTCATGATTGACACCCGCCCCGCGGTTGAGCGTGACAAACAAGCCCAGCAACTGGACGAAGATCTCAAATGGCAGTAATGGCCGCGGGGCAACAATAAGCGCGGGTAGCACGAATTGGGCGGCTCATTGAGGTCAATTTCGCAAGTCTCTAGCTACGGGAACACGAACTTACTGGCAGGTGTTCAACCAACGAGGTCAACGTCGACGGGCGCGCTTGAGCCCGGCCCTCAGAAAGTAGGTTGTCATGGCTCAGGTCGCCAAGAAGGCGGGAGTGTCCGCCTGGACTGGTGCGTGGCGGCTCCCTACCGGTAAAGCTGATCACCAGCGGGCGGTGCGGGCCCAGCGCCGGCGTGACCGGGGGGCGCTGCGCCGCGAACTCACGGCGATGGGACGGGGTCGACTGGATGACCGCGCTCCAAACCCTCGCGGTAGCCGACGTAGCGGTGCCTAACATCAGCAGGGTCCGTCATCCTGAGATGGTCCTTCCATCGCGGTGCAGTGCGGGCGTGTCGCGCCGGGTGTGATCACGTGTTGCCGATCAGTCATCGGTGGCCGGCCACTTCAGCCATCACCGGTTCTGGTCATGGCAGCGGTTGCGATACATCGTCACCGACTCTTCCCGCGATTCACCAAAGCGGCGATATCGCGGCGTGCGGTCTGTGATACTTCCCACACGGATTACCGGAGCAATTCCAGAGATTCCAAGTAACGGATGCGCA
This sequence comes from Mycobacterium sp., assembly GCA_035625875.1. Classification (GTDB taxonomy): domain Bacteria; phylum Actinomycetota; class Actinomycetes; order Mycobacteriales; family Mycobacteriaceae; genus Mycobacterium. Next base: position 1,256 of record DASPOT010000268.1, read on the forward strand.
TGTGGATCGTCGGGCCGAGCGCAACAGCGGAGGTGACGGTGCGGTGACGGCCCTCCAGAACTCTGCGGCGTGACTTGTGTGCGAGACGACACCGATGCCAGCGGACAACGTCGTTGAGCTTCGGGTGCCTGGGGTTTCGGGCACACCGCCCGAGGAACTGCTCGGCTGCCCAACAGAAATGCTGCAGCAGCTATCCGGCGATAAGGTAGCCGGCGTCTACCGCTGCCGACCGGGCAGCGACACGCCGGGCACCAGCGCCACATCCCCCCAGATCGAAGGTTATTACTGGGGTGGGCTAACCTCCGGCGCGGCCACCCTCGTCGCCTACCGCTGCGGTGACGGGGATGACCACCGATGGCTCCCGCATGGAGTGGTTGAGGTCGTGTCCTGCCGGCGGTGTAAAAGGGTTCGGACGTAGGTTCCCTCGAAGACCAGCCGAGTCTGAGGAAGGAGCCTACGTCCGTGTCGAAGAGGGTATCGCCTGCCGAGCGGCTACGCGCGGAGATCGATGAGGTGTTCGCCGGCGGCGAGGATCTGTCACGTGCGATCGAGCGGGTCGCCCGGCTGGGCGCGCCCGCATTTCGCGATGCCCTTGTCGACATCCCGGTGCAGGGCCTTACTCACCTTGAGCAGGTCGGTGAGCCACGCCAGGCGGTCATCGGCAGGCTCGGCGGCAGGCTCCCGCACCACCAGGTGGATCGAGCTCGGTTCCGGTGGCGGCGGTCAGCAGCTCTGCCTGAGGTGGTCGACGACTGTCGGCCAGTCCGGAAACCGCTCGGAACCGAACTGGATCCATTCACCCTCGAATCGATCGGCGCCGTTGTTGGGCCGGCCGTCGACCAGGAAGTCGCCGCGGTTGAGCTCCTTGTGATGGGTGAGGATCAGCCGCTTGTAGGCGATCGAATCCTCACCCTCCCCGAGGTGTAGCTGCACCCATTCGATCTTGTTTTGCCAGCCGGATGGATTGCCCCACGGCGCGGTGGACAGGATGTAGGTGTCGAACAGCTGCGCCAGCTCATGGAACGCGTCGATGGCACCGGGCAGCGGACGCATCAGCGCGAAGATTCCCGGCACCTCGTCCGCTGAAACGCATATGGCCGCAAGGCATTCCGAGCTTGCCGGAGGAACGGAAAGAAGCTTCGGCCTACGCGCGCAACGATTTCGAGGCCGCGTGGGAGACGCTGGACCGTGCCGCCGACCACGCGGCGGCAGCCGAAACGTATCGAGTCGCCCGCGACAAGTGGATCGAGACGGTGTTGAGGCATGTGGCCGGCTGGGCCGAGTCACTGTCGTGGGGGGACGTGCCCGGTGTGCAGGCGCAGTCGCCGAACCGGGTGGTCACGGTGACCGCGCAGGCCGCGCTCACCAGCTCGGACGGTATTGGCGCCTTGGTGCACATTGTGGACCCGGTGGAGTCGCTGCGCCAGACACCGAATGATTTATGGGCAGCGACTCCGATTGACCGGATGGAGGCCTTGCTGCGCGACTACACGGTCGAGATCGGCATTGTCACCGATGGTCGGTGGTGGGGGCTGGTGTGCGCGCGGGAACGCAACATGGCCGCGTCTGGCGTGGTCGACGCCTTGACCTGGATCGAGGAGCCGCGTACCCGGGACGCCTTCCTGACCGTTATCGGTCGCCAGTACATCATCGGCAGAGATCCGGTCGAGCGGCTGCCGGTGTTGTTCGCAGAGTCCGTCACGGCCGCCGACGAGATCACCGAGACCCTGGGCGCTCAGGTTCGTCGAGCGGTCGAGTTGCTCATCCAGTCCTTCTCCGAATCCGCCGTGGACGCGAAGCGGCGTGGCTTGCCGGATCCGCTGCCGACCGACACCCATCAGACCTATGAGGCCGCGGTCACGATCATGATGTGGATCGTGTTCCTGCTGTTCGCCGAAGAGCGTGGGCTGCTGCCGTCAGGGGAGCTATTCGAGCAGGGTTATGGCGTCTCCCGCGAACTGGATCGGCTGCAGGCTCGCGAGACCGAGGAAAGTGAGGAGGCGCTCGACGCGACCTCTTTGACGTGGCACCGGTTGCTACCGACCAGCCAGGCGCTGTATCGGGGGGCGTCCTTCGAGAGTATGCGGATGCCTGCCTATGGTGGTTCGCTGTTCGACCCGGCACGGTTTTCGTTCCTCACAGCCACCACCGAGCAAGGCACCCTTGTGCTTACGGTCTCTGACCGGGTGATGCTACATGCACTGCGCTCGGTTCAGCAGGCCGTGCTAAGGGGTGGTGATGCGCGCCGAATCTCGTTCCGCGAAATGGATGTCGAACAGATCGGCTACATCTACGAGGGTCTGCTCGGCTACACCGCGATCAGGGTCGACGAGCCTTACCTCGGACTGCGGGGCACGCAGGGTGAAGAGCCAGAAATACCGTTATCGCTGCTCGAAGACATGGCCGCCACCCACCGTGACCCGAAGAAGCTTGCGGCTGCTATCTGCGATTGGGTTGAAAAAGACCAGCCGGCGGCGAAGCCACAGTCGGCCGCCGCGATCGCCAAAGCCGTTGGTGCTGAAGTCGAGCCGAATGGGCATTGTCAGGTTGGTGATTGGTGCGGCCGAAGTGGATGATCTCGGAGTCGATACGCCGGAGGGGGATCATCGTGGGCGAGGTGTCGTACAAGGGCCACCGGTATCCGGCGGAGATCATCGCGCATTGCCTATGGCTGTATCACCGCTTCCCGCTGAGCTTCCGTGAGGTCGAGGAGCTCATGCTGGTGCGCGGCGTGATCGTCTCCTACGAGACGATGCGGCAGTGGTGCGCCAAGTTCGGGCCCGAATACGCCTGCCGGCTGCGCCGCCGCCAACCCCGACCCGGCGACAAGTGGCATCTCGACGAGGTGTTCTTGACGATCAACGGCCGTCGGCAGTGTCTGTGGCGGGCCGTCGACCAGGATGGCAACGTCTCGACATCCTCGTCTCGTGTAGGCGCGACGCCAAGGCCGCCAAGCGGTTCTTCCGCAAACTCCTCAAAAGGCAGTGCGCGTCTCCTCGGGTGCTGGTCACCGACAAGCTCCGCAGTTACGCAGTGGCGCATCGGGAGGTGATGGCGTCGGTCGAGCACCGGCAATCGCAATACCTGAACCGGGCGGAGAACTCGCACCAGCCGACCCGGCAACGCGAACGCGCCATGAAACGCTTCCGCACACCCGGCGC
>DASPOT010000269.1:0-8895 GCA_035625875.1 Mycobacterium sp.
GTGATCGGCAGAAAATCCTCATCTATCAGTACTGACTCGCGCTGGTCGATCTGTGCTCCCCGCCATGGCGACCGACGCCTACGACCAAATCGACCAGGCCCGAACAGAGCTGGAGGCTGTCTCTTAATAGACGAGATATGAGAGTCTCAAAACTCTGTACCGGAATCCCCTGAACGCCGACGGCACCTTGGGGAACTGTCCAACCGGCTATCTTTAGGGGACGCTTAACGCGGGGGCCGGGATTGGCGGAGGGTCGGGTGACGGCCATAGCAGCGTGTCGTACGTGTGGCACCGAGCCGCGTGAGGGTGCGCGATTCTGTGACGGCTGTGGTGCACCGGTCACGGCGCACGATACCCACGCGGAGTACAAGCAGGTGACGGTGCTGTTCGCCGATGTGGTGCATTCGATGGACATCGCCGCGGCGGTGGGTGCGGAGCGGTGGCGCGAGATCATGGCCGACCTTGCCGACCGCTGTGCGGCGGTGGTGCAGCGGTACGGCAGCACGGTCGCACAGTGGACGGGCGACGGGATCATGGCGGTGTTCGGCGCGCCGGTGGCGTTGGAGGACCACGCCATTCGGGCCTGTCTGGCGGCCTTGGGCGTTCAGCAGGAGGCGACGCGGCTTGCCGTCGATGTCGGCGAGCGCGACGGTATCGATCTGCGGTTGCGGGTCGGGCTGAGCTCCGGTGAGGTGATCGCCGGTGGGTTTGGTTCGGGCCAGTTTGGCTACGCCGCCGTGGGCGAGCAAGTCGGCATGGCCCAGCGGATGGAGTCGGTGGCCCCGCCGGGTGGGGTGATGCTGAGCGCGTCGACAGCACGACTGGTTGAGCGCGCGGCGAGTCTGGGTGAGGTTGAGTTGGTTCAGATCAAGGGTGCCGAGCAACCGGTGCCCGCCCGTCGGCTGTTGGGCATGGGCGAACGGCATCACGCCGGCGGGCGTGCCGAGTTGAATCTGGTCGGTCGACGCTGGGAGATGGCCGCCGTCGAGGGCTTGTTGGACTGCGCCATCGACGGACACGGCGCGGTGGTCGGCGTGGTGGGATCACCGGGCATCGGCAAGAGCCGCCTGGTGCGCGAGGTCACCGCCATCGCAGCAGCCCGGGGTGTCGACGTGTTCACCGCCTTCTGCGAATCACACACCAACCAAGTCCCCTTCCATGCCGTCGCACGGCTGCTGCGCGCGGCCACCGGCGTCGAGGGGCTTGACGGGCAGACCGCTCGCGATCGAGTGCGCGACCGCGTTCCCGACGCAGACCCCGAGGACTTGCTGCTTCTGCATGATCTATTGGGCTTCGCCAATCCCGAGGCGGAGCTGCCGAAGATCGACCCCGATGCGCGGCGGCGGCGGTTGACGGCGCTGGTCAATGCCGCGTCGCTGGCCCGCCAAGCCCCGGCGGTCTATGTGATTGAGGACGTGCACTGGATTGATGAGGTCAGTGAGTCGTTGCTGGCCGAGTTCGTGACGGTGACCCCGCAGACGCCTTCGCTGGTGCTGATCACCTATCGGCCCGAATATCGCGGCGCGTTGAGCGGGGTGGCCGGCGCCCACGCCGTTGCCCTTGCGCCGCTGAGTGATTCAGAAACCACAGCACTTGTGTCGCAGCTGCTCGGTCCCGACCCCTTGAATGGGGCGCTGGGCCAGAAGATCGCCGAGCGGGCCGCCGGTAACCCGTTCTTTGCCGAGGAGATCGTGCGCGAGCTGGCGGAGCGAGGCGTACTGCGTGGCGAGCGGGGCGCATACCTGTCGGCGGCAGAGGTTGGCGAAGTGAGCGTGCCGGTCACGCTGCAGGCGGCCATCGCGGCGCGCATCGACCGGCTTGACCCGAAAGCCAAGCGCACGCTGAACGCGGCGGCGGTCATCGGCTCGAAGTTCAGCCCGGACCTGTTGGAAACGCTGGGCATTGATCCTGTCCTGGACGATCTGGTGGGGGGCGAGTTGATCGATCAGATCACGTTCACCGGCGATCCCGCATATGTGTTCCACCATCCGTTGATCCGCTCCGTGGCTTATGAATCACAACTGAAATCGCATCGCGCCGAGTTGCACCGGCGCGTCGCGGCGGCAATCGAATCACGTGACCCGGCAGCAGCCGAGCAGAACGCGGCGCTGATCGCCGAGCATCTGGAGGCCGCCGGTGATCTGCATGCCGCCTACGGCTGGCATGTGCGTGGCGCAACGTGGGCGACCTACCGCGACATCGCGGCGGCGCGACAAAGTTGGGAGCGCGCCCGAGCGATCGCCGACGCACTGCCCGCTGATGACCCTAACCGGACGGCGATGCGTATCGCCCCGCGCACCATGTTGTGCGCGAACGCCTGGCGAGTGCATGAACATGTTGCCGGTGCCCAGTTCGATGAATTGCGGCAGTTGTGCACCGCCGCCGGGGACAAGGCGTCACTGGCGATCGGCATGGCAGGGCTGTTGATGGATCACTTGTTTCAGGGCCGTGTGCGCGAGGCGTCGCAGCTGGCATCCGAGGCCGTGGCCCTCCTCGACTCGATCGGCGATCCGACCCTGACGGTGGGGCTGTCCTTCGCGCCGATCTACGCCAAGGCTGAGAGCGCCGAATGGTGCGACGTGCTGCGCTGGTCACAGGCAGTCATCGACCTGGCCGACGGTGACCCCGCAAAAGGCAACTTCATTTTCGGGTCGCCGTTAGCGGTCGCCCTTCTGCAGCGGGCTACAGCCCGGTATTGGCTGGGTCGTCCCGGATGGCGCGCCGACCTGCGGCACGGCCTGGCCATGGCGCGCAGCGCCGACCCCCTGACCTGCGCCGGGGTCGTCGGCTACGTCTATTGCGTCGCGGTGCCGGCTGGAGTGCTGAACCCCGACGATTCCGCGATGCGCGAGATCGAGGATGCCCTACGGATCGCGGAACGATCCAGTGATGACGTCGCGGTGGCCTGGGCCCGGCTGGCGCTGGGCCATGCGCTGGTACACCGCCACACGGATGCGGAGAGTGACCGCGGACAGACGCTCCTGGCCGAGGTCGGCGACGTGTTGTTGCGCCGCGGATACCTGCTGTGCGATTTACCGATCGTCAACGTGTACTTGGCGCGTGAGAGGGCTCGGCGGGGCGATCGCGATGAGGCCATCCCGCTCATGCGCGCCGCCGCCGACCATCTGGTCCGCGAGGGACAGCTGCTGCTGTGGGGCATTCCAGCGACGGGTGTTCTGGTGCAGACCCTGCTCGATCGCGGGACCGACGCTGACTTGACGGAAGCTGAGGCCGCAACCGAGCGGTTGGCTGCCGCGCCAGCCGATGAGGGTCTGGCTATACGCGACATCTGGCTGCTGCGGCTCCGGGCTCTCCTGGCGCGGGCTCACGGTGGCGAGGCCCGCTATCGCGAATACCGGGATCGCTATCGCGACATGGCGCAATCGCTTGGCTTCGAGGGGCATATCGCGTGGGCCGAGGCGATGTGAGGGTCGGGAGCACTGTCGAATTCGACGATTCCGCGAATGTTTTGGCCCTCCAAAGAAAGAATTCGCGGTGCCGACCGCGACCCGAGCTCAGTCTTTACTTCCGACTCCCCGTACCAGAAACTCCGACCTCACCCGGGCCGACCACGCACCGATTCTCACCCCTTCGCGACGGCCGCGCGGGCCATGCGGGTCTTTACTGACATCAAGAAGCGGCAGCTAAGACGCATCTAAGTAGTACCGCGCCAAGGACCGGCGAGATTGCAGTGGTGCACTACTGACCTCGCCACGCCGCACGGGAGCAACGATCCCCTCGTGGAGCGTGACACCCATTCCGGTGACGACGTTTCGCCAGGACGTCGGTGAAGGACCTCGGGTGTCCAACCGCCTTGAGCCACATAGAGAAAACGCGAAGGGGTCGCCAAGCATGTCCCACACCGACATGTCGATTCCTGCACTGCTGCGCGAGCAGGCCACCGTGCACGGCGATGCGACGGCCTACACCTTCATGGACGGCGCCGTGCTCGGGACGGGCCATCCCGAGAGTCTGTCCTGGGCGCAGGTGTACCGGCGAGGGCGCTGTCAACTTTGACAATTCCCCCGACCCAGAGGGGCCATCGTTCTGTTCCTTTCGTGTCATCGCGATTAGCCCAAACAGTCTTCGACCTGCGGTGGAAATCCCTCTCGCAGAAGGATTCCGCCGTATGTCACGCTTCGTTCGAATTCCGTCGTGGCTGTCGTTGTCTTGCCGACGGACTTCACTTTAGGCAGACCCGTTTCACGTCAAACGGGTGAAAACTACCGGCGGTGACGATTCCGGGCCGACCGCCGAACTGGTCGTGGTGACACGTAGGACGTGACCGCAGAAATCATCGCAACGCTCAAGCAGATTGCGGCCCTGACCTCGCACCCGTTTTACGCCCTTGACGGCGTGGTTCGCTAGACGCATGAGCGCAGCCACCACCGACACACTCCCTGTCAGGCCATCCATCCAACAGGCTGCCGCACGGTTGGGAGTAGACCCGAAGACGGTGCGGCGCTACATCGCCCAGGGTCGCATCAAAGCCGTGAGGGTCGGCCCCAGGCTGGTCCGCGTCGAGCGCGAATCCCTGCTCGCGCTGGCGAAACCCATCGGCTGTTACTGAGCCGCAAGTTTCGACATTGCCTCGGCGATTGCCTTATCGCGCCCCTGCGCCGCGTGTTGGTAGCGCATGGCCGCCGCTGGTGTCGAGTGCCCGATACGCACCATAAGCTCAGCCAGCGTTGCCCCAGTCTGCGCCGCAAGCGTCGCCCCGGTGTGCCTCAAGTCATGGAACCGCAGATCGGGACGCTTCGCCTTCGTCCGGGCCTTGTAGAAATGCCGGTAGAGGGTGGAGGGCTGCAACCGCTCCCGCGTCCGTGGCGGGAACAGAAGCGCATCGTTGGCCGGTCCAACATGCTTAGACGCTAGGTGCGCCTTGATCGCTGGCAGCACATGCGGCGGGATAGTCACGTCAGGGATGCCGGCTTCGCTCTTTGTCGGGCCGATTTCCCAGCCTCCGTCAACCCGGACGGCCCCACGCCGAACGTGTATCACTCCGTCTCCAACGTTCACGTCGCCACGGCGTAGCTCGACAAGCTCACCGAATCGCAGAGCGCACCACGTAGCCAGCAGAACCATCGGCGACAGGTGCTCGGGCATTCCGTTGACGATTGTCTCTATCTCCGCGAACGTCGCGGGCTTGGTCTTGGTCTTACGTTCGGTGCTACCGGCACCGACAATCTCGCAAGGGTTGACCTCAATCAACCGGTCACGCTTACGCGCCGTCTCCAAGATTGTCCGCAGCAACGAGTAGGAATGTGCGCGCACAGTCGGCGCATCCTTCGCCGTCTTGGCGTACCAGCGGTCGACAGACTCCATGCTGATGTACCGAACCGCCTTCGTCTTGAACGTCGGGTAGATGTGATCCTCTAGCAAGCTCTCGTAGTGCTCGCGGGTGCGCGGCCTGAGCGGGCGTCCGCGCACGGTGCGCGCCTCTACCCACCGCTTGGCGTAGTCACCGAACTTGATCTCGGCGGCGCGCTTCGCTTTCTTCTGTGTCGCCGTGGCGGGCGGCGACCATAGCTCCCGGCCGATCTCACGGCGTCTGTCGGTTAGCCATCCTTCGGCGTCCACCTTGGCGGCGAACGTCTCCGGTGCCTTATAGAGCTTGTCGTCAGGGCCGATGTAGCTGGCCTGATAGCGACCAGACGGCTTGCACTTGCGGATGCGACCGAACCCGCGACGGGAGCGGGTCTTGGGAGATGGCGATCCAGCATTCCCGATTGTGAATGCCGTCCGATCACTCTGGCCCAAGCATATCCGGCTGACGCCGGAACATGCTCGGGTTTGGGTCGACAATCCGGATGTAGGCGTGGAGGTGATCCAGGCACCTTGGTCGTTGCGCGTCTTCGCAGAGGACGGTTCAAGCGTCGAGCTTCGCCAAGTGACCCATGCATTGCTTGAAGCTAACTGGCATCGCACGATCGACCAGGTTCAGCTTGCCGACATCGCGCAAGACGTGGATGCGTACGCAGTGATCACGGTCGGACCGAACTGGACGGTCAAGCTCGACGGCGAACAGCGCTCGTTGTATGTGGAGCGCCGTTTGGAGGGTCAGACGCCAGAACTGCTCCTGATCGATGGCATGGAGGTCACGGCCAAGGCCGAGATCCACGTGAGCGAGATCCCACTGCACCATCGGCGGCTCGCTGAAACCGATATCCACTACGCATTCGGTGAAGGATCCATCGGAGGTACGCCAGCGCTCATCGTCGCAACAGAAGGCGAATTGGGCGGCAAGATGTCCATCCGGCTGAATCCAAAGCACAAGAAGAAGTCACAACGCAATAAGAACCCGTCTTCCTGAAACCTTATTGCAAGGCAGCGAGGTCGGCGCGTCGGTCGGCACCGTCCACCGCTAGACCCGCCGACACACCGGCAAACCGTCGACGACACACCGGCAAACCGTCGAGGACGTTGAGCTGGCCACCCTGAGTTGGGTCCACTGGCACAACACCAGCAGGCTCCACGGCTACCTCCACGACATACCGCCAGCAGAGTTCGAAGCCAAGTTCTACGCTACGAAACGGACCGACCAACAACTGCTCGAAATCCGATAGTCCGAGCCTCCGTCCGCGGGAACCAGGGCGATTTAACCCCCCAACGGGACCATCAACAGAAATGGATGCGCCATGACTCGGACTGGGAATTGCCGCCCTCGGCATGGGGGTTCTGGGGATGCCGCAGTGGGTATCTGCGCTGAACTCCTTGTTGCGCCGCGGAATGCGCTGAATGGCCAGCGTTCGCAAGACAGCCGCGGGTGCGAGGGGTCCGGGTTGCGGACCCGGCACGCCCAGCGAACGATGCCAGCAGTAGTTCGACGGATGTCATGCGCGTTTCACTGCAAAGAAGATCAAGATGTGCAGTTGGTTTGGCGACGATTGCGACCCACATCGACAACCTTGGCGGCTTTCCGGCGTCAACTGCTAATGGGTGAGCTATTCGTAGCCTTGCTTACCCAGCTCATCGCCGCCCAGTCCTCCTATGGTGCCCAGGATGAGCGCTCCGATAAACGCCCCGGGCGGACCGCGGATGGCGGCGCCTCCCTCGGCTCCAAGCCAGCCTAAAGACGCCGCTCCAGCCCATCCACCGGCGGCTTTTGCGGCGATTTCTCCAGCTGGCTTACCTTCTGCAAGCTCATACAGTGCCGTTCCGGCCTCCAGTGCGGTGCCGGGCCAGCCGATGCCGTGGGCGACCTTTTTGAGGACTTCGATGTCCTCGGGGGTCAATGCGTTCACCTCGGGTACCCAGTGTTTCCCGTGGTCGAGTAGATCAGCGGCATTGTCCAATGCGTGGTCGCCGGCGTCGAACGGCTTGCCGGCCGCTGAGGCGCGGGTATCTGTTAAAAGAACGTGTTTCGCATTTCTACGAACTCAGCGAGGCGGTGCACCCAGTCGCGACCGGTGGGACGGTGCTCGATCCGCTGGTGGTGGAGGCGCTGCTCGCCCAGCCGCGCACCGCCGCAACGCTCAGCCGATTGACCCCCAGAGAACGCGAGGTACTCGGCGAACTGGCAACTGGCTTCAGCAACCGCACCGTGGCGCAACGGCTTGTGCTGTCTCAGCGGGCGGTGGAAAAGCACATCAATTCGATCTTCGCCAAGCTCGGCTTGACCATCGACGACTCGGTTGATCGGCGGGTCAAGGCTGTGCTCATGTTCCTCGACGACCCCGCCTCGGCTTAGGAGCAAGGCGTGTACACCCGGAAAGGTGTGGTGTGTACACCATCGTGTGCGGCAAATCCGCCCGCCATGATGTCAAGGTGCCGGCGAGCGGGTGCGAGTCTGGGTCGTCGACGACCGGGCCAGTTTCCGGCGGGCTACCGCCGCCACCCTGGCTGCCATGGACGAATTCGTCATGGCCGGCGAATGCGAGACAGGTGAATCCGCGATCGAACTCCTTCGGGACGGCGATGCTGGAATCGTGTTGATGGATATTCACATGCCGGGAATGGGTGGCATCGAAGCCGCGCGGCGAATCCGCGCCGCACGTTCAGATTTGATCGTCCTGCTGATGTCAACCTACGACGTCGAGGACCTTCCCGCTGGGGCCGCAGATTGCGGCGCCGCGGCCTACCTGCACAAAGAACACCTGAGTCCGGATCTGCTGACCCGGTTATGGCAGGCAGCCGACTGAGGCCGGTCCGGTGGTATTAGGTCACGACCTCATCCAGCGCTTCTCGAAGGAACGCTTTCAGCTGTTCCTTACAGGTCTGATGGCCATGTATTCCGGGGCGGGCGTCTTGCTGCCGCTGGGGGTGTACAAGTGGGTGCTGCGATCCCCCTGGTTCCTGGCGATCGCCGCGGTCTGCGCCGCGCAGTGTGTCGTGCTGGGGGCCGCGCTGCACCTGGCGCGACGCAGTAGACATCAGCAAGCGATCACGCTGGTTTGTATCGGTAACTGGGCCGCCGTTTGCTCGTCACGTTCGTCGCGCCGAACCTGCTGCCGGTTATGGTGCTCGCGGCGTTGGTGCCCGTCGTTTTCGCCGAGTTCCTGCCCGACGTCCGCTGGCAGCGAGGGCTGGCTTTCGCCGTGATCACCGCCGGCTGCGTACTGGCTCTGGGTGCGGTGGGACGGTTTCAGAATGTTTCGCACCTCGATGCGCATACGCCTCGCGCTATCCAGAGCGCATTTCTCATCGCGGCACTGCCGGTCCTTGCCCTTCACCTCCTGGTGATTGTGTGGAACAACGCCGCGGCGCTGCGAACGTCGGAGACCCTGCTCACCGAGCGTGCCGCCCAACTCGCGGCGTCACGTACCCGGCTGATCAGCGCCGCTGATGAGGTACGGCGCCGCCTCGAACGTGACCTGCATGACGGCGCCCAACAACACCTCGTCGCTTTGGCGGTGCTCATCCAACTCGCGCGCACCGCCGAACACGACCGCTATC
>DASPOT010000270.1:0-3504 GCA_035625875.1 Mycobacterium sp.
AGCAGTCGACGAGGGACAGGCAGCCCTTGACCGCCTGTTGGAACGCCTGATCGACGTCCCCGCACCCGATGGCGCAACCCCGCGTGAGATTGGTGTACCCGCGACCGCCAGCCTGCTGCCGATCATCGCGGTCGACCAGCGTAAATAGGGCACCGACTTGACAAATCAGATTCCACATAAAGACGGTGCTGCGCGGGTTCTACGAGTTTCACCTGGAGGCGGGCAGCGGGCCGATGGTCAACCCGTTTCCGCTGGCCCGATCTCGCGGTGCCGGCCGGGTGGATGCTCACCACAATCCGATGGAGCCGTTGGTCGGGCATCGCAGCGGGCGGTATCGGCCGAAGGTGGTGGATCGGGCGCCGCGGTGTATCCCGGATGAGCGGTTTGACGAGTTGTTCGCGCAGTTGGGTTCGCATCGTGACCGGGCGTTGGTCGCGTTTTGGGTGTCGACCGGGGCGCGGGCGTCGGAGTTGCTGGGTGCCACGGTCGGCGACGTCGACCCGGGACAGCAGTTGATCACGGTGATCCGCAAAGGAACTCGCGCTTTACAGCCGTTGCCCGCAGCGCCGGATGCGTTGGTGTGGCTGCGGTTGTATCAGGTGCAGCTGGCCGGGCTGGCCCCGGCGGGGCGAGATCAGCCGTTGTGGTGGACATTGCGCGAACCGTTGCGGCCGTTGCGCTATGACGCGGCCCGCGCCATGTTCAACCGGGCCAACGCGGTGTTGGGGGCGAACTGGACGCTGCACGATCTGCGGCACACTGCCGCCTATCGGATGGCCCGTGACCCGCAGGTGCCGTTGACCGATGTGCAGTGGGTGCTCGGCCATGCCCACCTGTCGACGACGCAGCGCTATCTGAACCCGGTGACCGAGGATGTGATCGCCGAGCTGCTGACCTATCACACCCGCCGACGCGACCGCGATCCCGCGACGCCCCCAGCGCCGGGGTATCGCGCCGAGAGCCTGCAGATCCTTTTCGGTGAGGCCGGGTCGTGATCGCCGTCGACACCTCGCAGGCAGCACCGGCCGTGGCCTCGTCGCCGGTGGCGGGATCGGTGAAATCCACCGGTGCGCAACTGGTCGCGGCGTTTCCGCCGCGGCCGGTGGCCGCGTCGTGGCCGGCCACCCAGGCGCGCCGGTCCGCGGTGGCCGACCGGGTGCTGGCGGCGCCGTTCGCGTTGGACAACCCCCTCAGCCAACGCAACCGGCGATTGGGGGTGCTGGCGGTGCTGGGCTGGTTGCGTGGGCAGCCCGGCGACAATTGGCAGCAGCGGTGGCGCGCCAGCGGCGCCGAGGACCAACCGGATTGGCGTTTGTTGGTCGGCGCCGACCGCGCCAAGCCGCTGCCGCACTTGACCTCGGGGCTGCTGGCGCTGATCTGCGCCGATGTGATCCGGCCCAGTCTGGAGTGGCTGCTGCGGTTCGCCCCGGCGCGGCACAACCTGGGCGCCGAGATGGCCCGCACCCGCGATCCCGCGATGTTCGCTGAGCTGGCCGCGCTGTGTCAGGGCCGGGTCGGACTGCAATGCCAGCAGCGGGCGCTGACCAACGTCGCGATCATGATGGCCGTCAAGGGAGGAAACGTCGCGGCGGTGCGGGTCGGTGACTGCGTGGAACTGCTGGCCGCCGCCGCGCGCACGCGGACCAGCAACGACCGGCACGCCGAAAGCCCGTTGTTTTATCAGCTGCTGCGTGCGCACGGCGACCTGGGCCAGGACGCGCCCGCTGCGGTCGAAATGTTCTTCGGCCGTGGGCAACCCAGTTGCGAGCAGTTGATCGACCGCTACCGCATCGCGTGTCGCCCGGTGCGCGACGTGCTGGTGGACTACCTGCGCGAACGCCAGCCGGCGGTGGACTTCTCCACCCTGCAGCACCTGGCCTACCTGCTGGGCAAGCTGTTTTGGGCCGACCTGGAGGCCCACCATCCCGGCATCGACTCGCTGCAGCTGCCCCGCGACGTCGCCGCGGCGTGGAAGCAGCGCGTGCTTACCCGCCCCAAGACCATCAAGGGCCAGGGCCAGGTCAGCGGGCCGCGGCTGGACGGGCGCAGCGTGCTCACCGCTGTGCGGGCCTTTTACCTCGACCTGGCCGAGTGGGCCGACGACGACCCCGCCCGCTGGGGGCCGTGGGCGGTGCGCTGCCCGGTCAGCGCCAGCGACGCCTCCCACAAGAAGGCCCGCCTGCAGCGCAAGTCGCGCATGGACACCCGCACCCGTGAACGGATGCCGGTGCTGCCGACCCTGGTCGCCTGGGTGGCGGCCGAACGAGCCCGCATAGCCGAGCTGCTCGCCGCCGCCGAAAAGACCCGACCCGGCGAGTCGTTCACCGCCGCGGGCACGACGCTGCGCCGGGCGGTGCTAAAGACCCAGACCACCGGCCGCGTCTGGGCCGAGGACCCCGACACCGGAGCTCGGCGCGACCTCAGCTTCGAAGAACACCGCGGATTCTGGACCTGGGCCGCGGTAGAAGTATTGCGGCACACCGGAATCCGCATCGAAGAACTGACTGAACTGACCCACCACAGCCTCATCCAATACCGGCTGCCGAGCACCGGGGAACTCATCCCATTGCTGCAGATCGTCCCATCCAAGACCGACGCCGAGCGACTACTGGTGATTTCACCGGAGCTGGCGGACGTTTTGTCGACCATCGTCGCCCGCATCCGCGGCGACCGGCCCGACGTCCCGTTGGTGGTGTCCTACGACAAAAACGAACGCGTCTACAACCCACCGATGCCGCTGCTGTTCCAATGTCGGCGCCGGCTCGACCACCGCGCGGTCAGCGAGACCGTGCTGCGCACCTACCTCGACCACGCGCTCACCGGGATCGGCGTCAAAGACGCCGCCGGCCAACCGATGCGCTACACCTTCCACGACTTCCGGCGGCTGTTCATCACCGACGCCATCGCCCACGGCATGCCACCGCACATCGCCCAACTCGTCGCCGGCCACCGCGACATCACCACCACCATGGGATACAAGGCCGTCTACCCCGAAGAAGTAATCAACGGCCACCGCGCCTTCACCGCCCGCCGCCGCGCACTGCGCCCCGGCGAGGAATACCGCACCCCCACCGACGCCGAATGGGCCGAGTTCGTCGGCCACTTCCAACGCCGCAAGGTCGCCATCGGCGACTGCGGCCGCTCTTATGACACCCCCTGCATCCACGAACACAGCTGCCTGCGCTGCCCGCTGCTACGCCCGGATCCGGCCGCCCGCGCCCGGTTAGAACAGATCCGCGACAACCTCATCGCCCGCATCGCCGAAGCCGAATCCCACCGCTGGTACGGCGAGGCCGAAGGCCTCAAGGTCAGCCTCGCCGGCGCCAACACCAAACTCGCCCAGATGGAGCAGATCAGCGCCAGCCGCACCAAAACCGTCCAACTGGGCATCCCCAGCTTCACCGACACCGCCGGACGCACCACCGACCACCAAAACACTGAAATCAGTTCTGAAACAACAGAATACAAACTCCACAAATCAAGATCGATTTAGTTCGGAGAAGA
>DASPOT010000271.1:0-4130 GCA_035625875.1 Mycobacterium sp.
TCGGCCTGTGGTACACGTTCCCGGGCGATTTCCGGCAGCTCATGCTGACCGGGATGCGCCAGGATCATTCCTGGGCCTGGCCCGGCCAGCACTACGTGAACATCTACGACCACATCCGCCACAAATAGGACCCGCGCACGGTCAGGTAAGGAGACGTGCTGCCTATGCCGCTGTTCCACGTCCTACACCGGGCAGTTCCATCACGACGTCGTGGAGGCCGAGTCCTTCGAAGACGCGCTGCAGCTGGCCGCCGGGCAGGCCACCGCGCCCCAGCCGCCGGCTGGTTCCGAGCCGGAGCCAGACCGTGCGAATCACCGGCGGTGTGCCGATATCTGGGTCTACTCCCTGTTGCGCTGCGAGCTGGCGGAGGGACACGATCCGCCTCACATGGCCACCGCACCCGGCCACCGGCGCCCGGCCAGGCGGGTGAGGGACGACCGCGGCCTGGCGCATGCATTGTCCGAGCCAGCCGGCCCACGGTCCGCCTGGATTGGGGAGGGCCGCCAGCGTCCGGCGAGCTTCAGGCACCTGCCGCCCGCCGTTCCCTGATTGCCCGCACCTGGCCCTCGCCGCAACCATAGCGGGTTCATTGAATAACGCGGAGTGTGTATAAAACACAGCAAAGACATTAGGAGACGGAGCCATGGGCGAGCTTCCCGAGTACATCGACGGGCTTCCCGACATCTGCGGCTCGGAGCAGCGCATCGAGGAGGCGATCCGGACTAGGGGCACCGATCCCGTCTTCCTGCCCAAGGGGACCACCGGCTTCAACGAGACCGGCAGTGGCTTCGCGATCGCCTTGCACATGCACCAACCGCTCGTCCCGGCGGGCGGGCCCGATCTGCGCACCGCGCCGATAATCAGCAACCTGCAGTGGATGCTGGACCATCCCGGCATCGGTGACAACCACAACGCCCCGGTGTTCTTGTGGTGCTACAAGCGGATGGGCGAGTTCGTGCCCCAGCTACTCGCCGAGGGACTCGCGCCGCGGGTCATGCTCGAGTACTCAGGCAATTTGCTGCATGGCCTGCGCCAGATGGGCGCAGACGACGTGCTCGACGCCCTGGCTGGCATCACGACCGGCGTGCGGGACCAGCAGGCGGTGGAGTGGCTGGGCTGCCCGTGGGGGCACGCCGTGGCGCCGTCCACCCCGGTCCAGGACTACCGCCTGCACGTGCGGGCCTGGCAGCACCATTTCGCCGCCCTGTTCGGCCTGGACGCCCTCAGCCGGGTCCGCGGCTTCTCCCCGGCGGAGATGGCCCTGCCCAACCAGCCCGACGTCGCCTACGAGTTCGTGAAGACGCTGACCGACTGCGGCTACGGGTCCTGGTCCAGGAACACACGGTCGAGGAACCCGACGGGAGCGGGATCCAGCGGCCGCACCTGCCGCGCCGGCTGGTCTGCGCCAGCTCCCTGGGCGAGGTGGCCAGCATCACCGCGGTGGTCAAGACCTAGGGCAGTGACACCAAGCTGGTCGGCCAGATGCAGCCCTACTACGAGGCCAAGGGCCTGTCCCGCTGGGAGCTCGGCGGGAAAGGCGTGCCCCCGCTGGTCACCCAGATCGCCGACGGGGAAAACGGCGGGGTGATGATGAACGAGTTCCCGCCCAAGTATTTCGACGTGATCCGGGAGTGCTCAGGTACCCAGACCCCGGCCATGACCGTCACCGAGTACCTGGAGCGGCTCCGCTCGGCCGGCATCGGACCCGGCGACCTGCCCGTGATCCAGCCGCTGTTCCAGTCCAGGATCTGGGGCCGGATGGCCCCCGGCGACGGGCCGGACCGGCTAGCCGACGTCATCAAGCAGCTGCACGACGAGGACGGGCGCTTCCACATGGAAGGCGGCAGCTGGACCAACAACGTCTCCTGGGTCCGCGGCTACGAAGGGGTGCTGGCTCCGATGGACAAGGCCAGCTCGCTGTTCCATGAGCGGGTCCTTGCCAAAGCCGTCCCCACCGACGACCCCCGCTACTGCAACGCGCTGTTCCACCTGCTGGCCGCCGAGGCCAGCGACTACCGCTACTGGGGCCAGGGCACCTGGGCCGACTATGGCGCCGAGCTAGCCCGGCGCACTATCGACATCGTGACCTGCGACCTGTAACCGGCAGGCAGCCGCCGATGGCTGATGTGGCCGGATTCGTCGCCCACATGGCGGGCGACCGCATCGAAGTCCGCTCGGCCGGCACCGCGCCCGCCGAGACCATCAATCCCGTCGCCGTCGCCGCGATGGCCGAACTCGGAATCGACATCGCAGCTGCCGCACCGAAAGTCCTCACTGCCGACACCGTGCGGACCAGCACGTGGTGATCACCATGGGTTGCGGCGACACCTGCCCGTACTTCCCGGGCGTGTCCTACCGCGACTGGAACGTCGCCGACCCAGCGGGCCAAGACCGGCCTGCAGTGCGCGCTATTCGCGACGACATCAAAACCCGCGTCGAAGCCCTCATCGCGGAGCTGCTGCCCTCGACTGCCGCATAATTCGCGTCACCGATGACAGCCGACGCCGCCAGGCCGGTGCTGGGTGCGTTCGAGGCTTATCGTCGCTCGGTGTATCAGGTCGCACCTGGTTTGGTGGCTCGGATGATCGCGGCGTGCATTCCGTCGACGACTTGGTACGTGAATGTGACCGAGGCATCGATGAATCCGGCTGCAACGAGGCCGTCGAGGTATTCCTGCCTGGAAAGGGCCCCGGCGACGCAGTCACAATAGGAGCCGCGTTCGGCTCGGGCAGCCCGGGTCAGGTGGTGTTCGGCGACGACGTCGGAGATCCCAACGGCCGCCCGCCCGGGACCAGGACACGGAACATCTCAGCGAACACGGTCGGTTTGTCGATTGACAGGTTGATCACACAGTTGGAGATCACCACTTCGACGCTCGCGTCGGGCAGCGGGATGTCCTCGATGGTGCCCTTGCGGAACTCGACGTTGGTGGCACCGGCTTTGGCCTTATTGGCCTGCCGGTCGCCGCCGCTGAGCCGGCCCGCTTCGCGCAGACTGTCAGCGCGCTACGGGGTGACCAGAATCTTGCAGTGCCGCTCGGGATCGGCCAGGTCGTCGAACGCCGCCCCAACCCCGTCAAGGCCGACCTCCCCGGTGATCACCGGGGTGACGTCGATGTCACCTTCGGCGATCGCGCGCAGCGATTCGGCGAACTCGTCCGGGGTATACGCGAGCACGAACTGCAGGTTGATCTCTTTGGCGATGGCAAAGAACGGATGCACGGTGTCGGGTTGCATGCACACGCCGACGACGACCAGACGCGTGCCCGGCCGGGCCCGCCGTATGACGTCGTCGATGATCCCGGGCACACCGACCGCCTCGAACACCACAGCGGGGGTAACCGTGTCGAACGGCGAGCCCTGCGCGGGGTCGACCGTCTGCTGTGCGCCCATCGCCGCTGCGAGTTCGCGGCGCTTCGGCGAAAAATCAGAAGCCACAATGGTTTCGATGCCACGTGCCCGCAGGGCCGCGATGACGGCGATGCCGATCGGACCGCAACCGAGCACCAACGCCGTCTCACTGGGCTGGATATCCGACTTGTTCACCGCGTGCAGCCCTACCGCGATCGGTTCGGTGAGCGCGGCGTGTTTGGGGTCCAGGCCGTTGGGGATGGGCAGCAGCAGCGGCGCCGACAACAGCATCCGCTCGGCGTAACCGCCGACAGTGGTGTTGGAGTACACAATCGGTTCGATGCTCTTGGCCGACAGTAATACCGGAATCGACGTTACGGGGGTGCCCGGCGGATGGGTGTCGGTGTCAGGCCCGGCTTCGAGCACCTCGGCGCTGAATTCGTGACCCATGAAGACATCGCCGGCCAAATCGACGCTCATCCCGCTGTTAGCACCGCCGCCCAGCTTGTCGCTCATCGCCAACACGTCACCGCCGTGGGCAGCGAAATGCAAGTCGGAGCCGCAGATTCCACACGCTCGCACACCAACCAGCACCTGGCCGGTTTCGGGCACCGGCTCGGGCACGTCGTCCCGGTAGACCATTCGTCCGTCTCGTAATACCGCAGCGCGCATCAGCTTCCCACGCCTTTCTGTTCGTCGACATGCTGGGTGATGGCCTTCACCACTGCCTCACCGGCGCGGCCAATCAATTCGTCGCGCTTGCCTCTGGCCCAATCGTGC
>DASPOT010000272.1:0-8740 GCA_035625875.1 Mycobacterium sp.
CGGGGATTTCGAGGGCAAGGCATCCCAGGCGCGAAGGACGCTGCGCGCAGCAGCCCGCGCTTCGGTGAATAAATGCCCATCCTGCTCATTCGGATCAAGGTCGCGGACAGAGACGGCGAGTTCGTCCAGCACCTGACGGAACGCCTGTTCATGTGGATCGTCAGGATATGGATATGTTGGTGCCATGCGGTGAGAGAATAATCACTCACCATGGTCTCGACAAGTCGTGAGCGAAGAGTTCACCAGGGTGTAGCAATGGGCGAGCTCGGTTGTAACCTCTCGCTATGAGCTTGGAGGGAGCCCAATCCAGCACCCGTGAGCGGCTGCTGGAGGCCGCGATCACGCTCTTCGCCCCGATATTTGTTATCACCCTGTGCCACAGCCTGTTTCAATGTCCGGTCTCAATTAAGTCGGCATTTTTCTCGAGCGCGTTGATCGCGGCGGGATCGGTGAGCTCGTACATGGGGTTGCGCCGAGATACGCCGGAAAGGGGCCGTGGCGTGATGTTGTACCTGGTCAGCGGTCTGTTGGCAGGAGGTTGACCGCCTTGGCTCGGTCGGCCGCGGTGGGCTGGGTATAGGCGCGGACCGATTCGAGGCGTTGGTGTCCGAGGAGGTCGGCGACGACGATGAGGTCGGTGCCGCCGCGGATGAGCGTTGTGGCGAAGGTGTGTCGTCCGGTGTGGGCGGTGATGTCGTCGTCGAGCGCGGCGTGGTCGACGATGGTGTGGAAGACGGTGCTCGCGCCGCGGGTGGTCAGCCGCGCGCCACGATGGTTGAGCAGTAGTGCGGGTTCGGTTGCGGCGGAGGGCCAGTCGGGGCGTTCGTCGAGCCAGAGCTGCAGTTCGGTGCGCAGTTGGGGATGGATCGGGACCTCGCGGAGCTTGTCGCCTTTGCCGTACACCCGCAGTATGCCTTTGCGGGCGGATAGCCGCACGTCGTCGAGGTCGAGACGCGCGGTTTCGGCGATCCGCAGTCCGGCGCAGAACGGCAGCAACGCGAGGACGCGGTCGCGGGGTGGGCTTGGATGGCACGCAGCCAGCGCAGGGCGGGCTTGTGCTCCAAAGCCCTTGGCGCAGTGCGCGGTAGGGAGAGCCGGTCGGCGGCGGCGGGTCCAAGGCCGCGGCGGGTGTAGAAGTCGTCGATGGCTGCCAGGGCGTTGTTGATCGTGGTCGGTGCGCGTTTGGCGACGGTGATCAGGTGGGTGCGGTAGTCCCGCACTGCCCAGTCCCGCGTTCGCGGGTCGGTGAGCGGGTTCCCGTCGAGGTCGGTGGCGGCGAGCCAGATCAGGTAGGCGCGGACCTTGGAGGTGTAAGTGCGCACGGTCTCCGCCGCCAGCGGCGCCGTGGCGAGTTCGCGCCGGTATGAGGCGAGCACTCTATCCGTGTTCTCGGAAGTGGATTCGGTGCCGTCGAGTTCGGGATTGTGCGCGTTCTCGGAAGCCACACCGGGAGTTTACTTCCGAGAATCGCGGTTCTCGGAGGACGTTCCAGTGCTCAGGCGTAGGTGCGCGAGTACCGGATCGGCCGGCGGGGTGAGGTCGAGGTGCCAGTCACCGAAGCGGCGGACGGTGCGGGTGATGTAGGGGCTGATCGTGGCCAGGTCGGCGGGGTCGACCGGATGGCCTTCGGCGGCGAGCGTGTTGGCGGTGGCGGTGATGTCGCACGCGGTCTGATAGATGACGCAGTTGGCGAGGAGTTGATTGAACTTGATGAGTTTCTCCTGGTAGACGGCTGATAGGTCAGCCTGAAGCCTTCGAGGCCAACGAAGCCGTGGAACTATTCTTCGCCGACTACACCGTCAGCTGCGGCAGATTGAAGGCCTGGACAGCCGATGGCACGAACCTCGACCTGCGCGCCGCCTAAACATGGCCGATTCGCAAGTGACCGCGGCCAGGCCGAACGGGGGCCGTCGCTGCTGCGCCCGGGCCTGGGCGCGCCTGCCCAATGTCCGGGTGGCCGATGTGCGACAGTATCAGCCGTGAGCAAGCGCACACCGCCCGCCAAACGCCCGGGAAACAACTGGCCCACACCGCTGATCGACGTGACAGCCCAACCACCCGACGATCGTGTCAACGATGCCGACGAGGGGGGCGATCCGCGGGTCGCGATGGAGGCGGTCCTCAAGGATTACGTCCCGATCACCGATCCGGTGGAGGCGGAAATCCTCGGCTCGATGTTCCTCGGCGCCATCGCTTCCCTCGGCGCGGATGTGGCCACGGTCGCCGCATCCGAGCTTGTCCCGGTCATCGAGGCAGTCGGCGACCCACGAGCGGCCGGGATGCTCGCCGTGCTCGCCGCGCTCGGCGAAGGGCGAATCGGCGAGGCCGCCGCCGCGGGGCTGGACCGACTGCGGGCATGCGGCGTCGCAGCCCCCGCGTGGGTGGCGGCGCTGTCGGCTCCGGTGAGCGCGCGTGATTGCGTCGAACTGTGCGAAGACGGCCAGACGCTGGTGCTTGCCGCCCGCTTCGAGCGCGCGGGCGCGGCGCACGCGGTGATGATTCTGGTCGACCCCCAGGATTGCGGGGAGGCCGCCGAGATCATGCTGCTGGACTCCTCCGATTTGACCGAAGCACTCACCGAGTTGCGCCGCAACGCTAAGCGTGACAAGGTCCGGCTCACCACGACGGTCCTCGACCCGGCGGAATTCCGGTGGCGGGCCGAAGTCGCGATGGACGCGCGCGACCATCACGACCGCGATGACCAGGACGATCCGGTCGATCCCGACGACATCACCGACCCAGACGATCTGTTCGACCCTACGGAATTCTTCGACGAGGACGATCTCGACGACCAGGACGGTCCGGGATACCACGGTCTCGCGTCGTTGCTGCGGGCCAGACTGCGGGCGCTGCCGCTGTCGACCAAACCGAAGCCGCCGCACGGCGAGGGCCATGAATTCGAGGTCACCGGCCTGCTGGCAGCGCTGGATCGGCTCGCCGCGCTGCCCGGCATGTTCGGCGACCCGGCTGCGGCCGTCCCGGTGAAGTCGAGCCCGACATTGCCCGCCAAGCGCAAGACGAAGGACGGGCAGGCTCCTATTCTGCAGTTGCGTGTCGACCTGCGAGGAACTAAACCACCGATCTGGCGGCGCCTGCAGGTTCCCGGCGACATCGCGCTGCGCGAGCTGCACACGTTGTTGCAGGTGGCGTTCGACTGGGATTCGACGCACATGTACGCCTTCGACACCGCCTACGGTCGATTCGGTATTGCCAATCCGGAGCTGGTGTTGCGATCCGACACGAAGGTCACCCTCGAACAGGTCACCGCCGGTCCCGAGACGAAACTCACCTACACCTACGACTTCGGCGACGACTGGGAACACGTGATCGCCGTCGAGGGCACCGTGCCGCGCGAGGATGCCTCGATCTACCCGAGGTGTGTGGGCGGGCGTCGGAAAGCTCCACCGGAAGATTGCGGCGGCATCTGGGGGTACCTGGAACTGCTGGAGATCCTCGACAACCCTGCCCACCAAGAGCACCAAGACCGACTGGAATGGCTTGGCATCGACCGACCCGACCAACACGACCCGGCGCACTTCGACACCGACGAGGTCAACGACGCGTTCACCGCGCTTCGCCAGAATTCGAGACGCCGGAAGTAGTGGAAGGCCACCGGCGTGGCGTTGTTTTTGCACCTGGTGGACCGGGGTCGCGTGGTCGCCAATCGGCCTCTCATCACCCACACCAAAACCCCCTGACCACTCGACGACAAGTCCAAACCATCATCCCTTCCCGCACCCCCGAAGTGACCAAATCCCCAACCCTGACCGCCTTCTCAAAACGCACGATACCTGGATGTACGTAATGAAAGTTCTCACGTGCGACACGAGGTCGCGCATAGCGAGTGAACTCGCAGATTGGGGGCCGGTCATGCCGGGTGCGTAGTTCTCGATCAGTGTTCAAGATCGATCCCCCCTGGCGTGCGTCGACGGGTCTGCAGCGACCGGACCGTGGCCCAGTCCTGCTCCCGCGTCGCCTTGAAGATCCTGCGCCGCAACCGGATTACGTTCTGCTCATGGACACGCCAGTCGACGAAATCCCACTCCACAGCGACGTCCTCGGGTCCGTTCAGCGCGATGGTGTCCAACTTGCCCCTTCGGTTCATCAGGCCACCGGCCTCGGTGTTCAAAGGCTCACCTGCCCACGTCAGCACCCTTTCGAGTCCAGCCGCTCGGGCCGACATCCGGCCGGTTCCCCACGACGACCGCCTGGAGCGGCAGCCACGCTGTCGCGAGTCCCGTCGCCTTTCGGCCACCGGCATCCGCTTCTTGGGCATCCCGTCCCGCCGAGGGATTCCGCCCCTCTTACGATCGGCCTACCGAACCGAGTCGGCCCGGACCCCGACGGGGTTTCCACGTTCCACGCACACGAGACACGGCCGGGGTGGGCGGCCCCCTATACCCCGAGGCCAACGGTATTCCCACGACCGGCTCTCACTCCCCGGTCGCCGCTTGCCGCCCCTTCCAGCGGCCAGGCCCGATCACCCAGGTATTCGTCCCGTCTTCCAGGGTTAGAAATGACGAAGCATCATCAGGGGTTCACTCACGTTCGCCCGTCCGCCCTTCCCCTCGCCCGGTTGCTCCCCCAGACGGAACAGGGGCCCTTAGGCTTTTACCCTTGGCTTGGCTTCGCACCCCAACGGGCAGGAAGGCAACAGGATGGGGTGCCAGCCGGGCTGACTACCCTCCTGGATTCATACGAATTGCCAGGCGGCGCGGGCTATCGCCAGTTCTTCGTTGGTCGGCACCACCAGCACCACGGTCCGTGAGTCGTCGGTGGAGATCACCCGGGCTCCGCGAACGTTGGAGCGGTTGCGCTCGGGGTCGACTGCGATGCCATACCCTTCCAGGCCGGCCAGCGAGTCCTCACGCACGTTGGCCGCATTTTCACCGACCCCGGCGGTGAAGGCGATGGCATCGACGCGGCCCAGGACAACCAGATAAGCGCCGACGTATTTGCGCAGGCGGTGGACGTAGACGTCGTAGGCGAGCTTGGCCGCCTCGGAGCCGGCCTCCATCTGCGCACACAACTCACGGAAGTCGTTGACACCGCACAGCCCCTTGAGCCCGGACTGCCGGTTGAGCAGCTGGTCGAGCTGCTCGAAGTTCATCCCCGCGCTGCGATGAAGGTGAATCAGAACCCCGGGATCGATATCCCCACCACGGGTGCCCATCACCAGACCTTCGAGCGGGGTCAGCCCCATCGAGGTATCGACCGCCGCCCCGCCGCGCACGGCCGAGGCCGAGGCGCCGTTACCGAGATGCAGCACGATCGTGTTCAGCTCGCTCAGGTCGCGGTGCAGGACGGTCGCCACTTCCCGGGAGACGTATTCGTGCGAGGTGCCGTGGAATCCGTAGCGGCGAACGCCGAAACGGTCTTCCATGTCGCGGTGGATTGCGTAGGTCGCCGCGGCGTCCGGCAGTGAATGGAAGAACGCGGTGTCGAACACGGCGACGTGCGGGATGTCCGAGAAGTCCTTGCGGGCGACTTTGATGGCGATGACGTTGGCCGGATTGTGCAGCGGCGCCAGGTCGGAGAGCCGCTCGATCTCTGCCAACATCGCGTCGGTGATCAGGGTCGGCTGGTGAAACAGCTTGCCGCCGTGCACGACCCGGTGACCGACGGCCTTGATACCCGCCGCGCGGAGGTCAGCCTTCCCCATTGCCCCCGCGCCCATGCCGGAGTCGGTGAACAACTGATATGCGCGTCGAAGCCCTTCCTCGTGGTCGACGATGGGGCCGCGATGCTCGAATTGCTCGTCCCCCAACCTGTGTACGACGCGTCCGTCCGGCTCACCGATCCGCTCCACCAAGCCGGAGGCAACAGACAAGCCGGCCACCGGATCGATTATCTGGTATTTGATCGATGATGATCCCGAGTTGAGCACGAGGACTAGTCCGCTCATGGCTTACCTCCGTAGGTTGGTGTCTGTTGTGTTGAGTCGCCTTGGGCCTGGATGGCAGTGATCGCCACGGTGTTGACGATGTCATGCACCAGCGCACCTCGGGACAGATCATTGACCGGTCTGGCCAGGCCCTGCCGGTACTCGAACATCTGTGGGGTGACCACCGATGGGACGGCCACCGGCATCCGCTCCAGCAGTGCGTTGCCGTCGATGTGGCGCTCCATGACCTCGAGCGCGGTGTCGACCTTGCGCAGCGCACCGACATGCATCCGACCGCGGGTCTGGGACGCCAACTCCGCGGTCTTGTAGGTCCCGTGCTCGGTCAAGATCAGCGGTAGCGTCGGCTGGAGGCCCTTGACCAGCTTGTCAACCTCAGGGTGCGGCAGCAGGCCGCCGTTGAGGATGATCCCGGCCAGCGACGGGAAACTCGGCGCCTGGTGCGCAGCGACTAGCGAGAGCAGCGCTGCGGTGCGGTCCGCGGGCACGGTCACCACCTCCCCCTCGACTAGCCGCTCGAGGATGCGTTCGGCGGTCATGCCGCCGACCTCAAACTCATAGCCTCGCGGCGTAGTAACTCCGGATCGCCGCTGTAGAGGGTGCCACCCAACGCCTCGCACGGCTCGGCCATCGTCGGCGCGGCCAGCATGGGCACTTCCGGCACGCTGAACGCGGGCAGACCGGTGGTGGCCAGCGCCTTGGTCACCTCGTCCAGGCGCTGGGGGTCGCACCGGTTGGCAATGATTACTGCGGTGCGCGCGTGCGCGGCAGCCACTTCCGTCAAACAGTGCTGGTCAATTCGCGTGATGGTCTCGGGGCTGCGTTCGCGGCCATTGACGGCCAGCAACACCGGTGCCCCGAGATTCACCGCGATGCGTGCATTGAAGGTCAGCGCACTCGGGTTGACGACGTCGGTGTAGTCGCTACCGATGACGACCACCGCATCGCACTGGCGGACGACCCCGTGATAGCGCGCGACGATTTCGCTCAGCGCGGCCTCGGGATCTTCGTCGACTTCGTCGTAGGTCACGCCAAGGCACTGGTCATAATCGTCAAGGGTGGCGGTGGCGTGTTCGAGCAACAGTTCGAGCAGGTGATCGGCGTCCTCGGTGGACCGCACGATCGGCCGAAACACCCCCACCCGCGCCGCGGAGGCGGCCAGCGGGTGTAACACGCCCAGCGCGATGGTGGACTTGCCAGTTCCGCCCTCCGCGGATGCGATGTAGATGCTCGACACGCCGGTCGGTACGGGGGAGGCATTAGGTTCGGCCATGGTGGCACTCACTGAGGGGGTCGTTGGCTATCGCTGGGCAAGCAGCGGGCGCTGGGGCGTGTGGGCGTCAAACGCTTTCTCGATGTCGGCTCGTGGGGCACACGGACCTCGCAGAAGCTCTGGGCGGTCACCGGTGTCAGGTTCTCGAAATACCGACCGCCGTGGGTACCGGCTCGCCGCCAATGAAATTGCCATTGCGGGAGGTAAAGGACATCAACGGGCTCTCCGAAGCCCGGTCGCGCGTAGACGCGTAGATTATCACGGTCTCCTCCGTCGGCCCAGGCGCCTGGACTCAACCTGAGTAAATCTTTTCGAAACTTGAGGAAACCTTGCCGAAATGTTTATCTTTCGTTAACCGCCCATCACAGGTGTCCTCGAGACCAACAGCGCACCGTAGGCAACGCTGCGTTATGGGGTCGACCCCACGGACTACCCCGTGGCGTGGCCTCGGTATGCCCACGCCAAGCCACCGGCCAGATCCGCGACATCCTGGCCCTCATCCTGCGCCCCACCCCGGCATGCCCCTGCACGGCTTCGGAGTTCACTCACCCAACCGACAGGTGTCGAAATCGATCGGCGATGGTGCCCTCGCTGACAGTTTTGGTCCACCTTTTCGGGACAGCAAAAGCCCAGGTCGAGGAAGCTGGTGCAGTCCATCCCGAAAACCTTCGATTCACGGGACTCTGTCTCACTTCTGGAGAAACCAGGGCCGATCAGATCTTGATTCGGCGGCCGAGCGGTGCTCGCGTAGCTTCACTGCCTGTCATGCTGGCTCTCATACTGGCGCTTTCTGGGCTCGCGGCCGTGCTCCTTTAACGTCCTCAGCGTTGGGGTGACCTCCGCCGTCGTGTATGACAGCCGCCTCAACCGCCGATCCCCCGTTCCGGGCGGACTGAGTTTCATAGCCGGCGTGGTGTCCGTGACGACCGTCTTCGGCGTCTGTGTCGTAATTGGCCTCAGCTTCCTTACCGATCTGGCCCACTTCCACCTCACGCCGACCAGCCGCTACCGCGGCGAGCTGATTCTTGGCGTTGTCCTGATCTGTCTGGCCTTCTTTCCGCTGGTCGCGCAAACCACGTCGCCGGGGTGGGCGCTGGCGACGATGCGGCAACGGCCGTGGATTTTGGCGTTTGTTGGGATCGCCGTGGGGCTCGGCCAGGCGCCTACCTCGGTCCCGTATCTGACTGGGCTGGCCATGCTTAGCGCCTACGATCCCCGACCGCTGATTTGGCCGCTGATCGTGATGGCCTGTTGCACGCTAGCGCAGCTGCAATCCCCTACTCGTGCTGTTCTTGGCGACTAGGCGAACCCCTCGGGCGCAACGTATTCAGCGTGTCCTCGCTCGCTACGGCCCGATGTCGGTGCGGATTCTGTTCCTGGTGGCCGGAGTAGTGCTCTTTTCCGATGCGCTTGCGGGCTTTCGAAAACAATCAGTTTCGTTCGGTTGCTAAGGCGACTCCTACAGCTACCACACCCACCGCACCCCGGTCCTCTCGATCGCCGACATCGCCGGCGTCCCCGCCGGCCAGGGCCTCTACTACGGCCCGGCCGGCTGGGAGCTGATC
>DASPOT010000273.1:0-14129 GCA_035625875.1 Mycobacterium sp.
TCTACGGCCGATACCTATGGCCGACTAAGGCAGCTGCCAAGGTGGCCGTAGGCGACTGGATCGAACGGGTATACAACCGACGCAGACGCCACTCATCGCTGGGTATGATCTGTCCCGTCGAGTTCGAAAACCGACCCACTCAGACGGCACAAGCCGCCTGACCCTGTGTCCACCAAACGGGGTCAAGCCCGCGTTCTATGCGATTGATTTCTTCGTCCAGGCGATCTGGTAATGCACCGAGGCGCTGTTGCAGGGGCTGCGCCGTCAATACCGCGATTTGCCGAACAGTCTTCTTGGACAGTTCGCGCCTCAGCGTGCGAAACCACGGCTTGGTGCAGACGTTGACCAAGTCCGGATCTGGAACGACAGATGCGTACTGGATGCGTTCGGTGACCCTGTCTCCCAACGACGCGGGTTTTGGGACCTGCTTGAGCTTACCGTCTTCGTGTTGGGCGTTCCTCAGATCTTTCACGCCATCGCGCCATTCCTTGATGCGCTCCACCCGCCGCTCTCGGGCGAGGCGTTTCTTCTCGATCCCCCAGTTGGCCCAGGGTGCGATGAGTGAGCTAATCGTCCCGGTGACTGCGCCGGTCAACAGGCCAGCGCCGCCGCCAATGAACGCGACCGCTATGTCTGATGCCACTCCGCCAGTGTCCCAGCGGCCCCCGACGGGCTTGCGGAAAAATGGCGCGGCGTGTCCCGCAGTCGGATACATCTAAGGTCGCAATAGCGTTGCAAGCCCTCCAGCGTGATTGCGGCTAAACCGCCTTTGAGCTGCACATATAGCGCAGGTTTACTGCCAGGTTGTGACCTGGATGTCGCGGGTTCGAGTGCCGTCACTCACGACCCTAACGCGCGGCGCTACCGGCGTTGGCGTTGCCGGCACGCCACTGCTCCCACGGGATGTTCCAGTCCCCGAGCCCCTCGATTCCGGACAGCGTCGGCCCGACGGTGTTGATGATTTCGACCACGTCGCCGCGCTTGGTGTGCTCGTAGAACCATTGCGCGTTGCTGGGACTGACGTTCAGGCAGCCATGGCTGGTGTTGGTATAGCCCTGGGCGCCCACCGACCACGGCGCGGAGTGCACGAACACCCCGCTGTAGGAAATCTGTGTCGCCCAGTCGACATCGGTGCGATACCCGTCGGGCGAGTTGACCGGAACTCCATAAGTCGACGAATCCATGATGATGTGCTTGAACCGTTCCCCGACGAGGTAGGTGCCGTTGGCGGTCGGCGTCCTGTCCTTGCCCATCGAGGTCGGCATGGTCTTGACCACTTCACCGTTGATCCGCACGGTCAACGTCTTGGTGGTGTCGTCAACGGTCGAGACGACTTCGTCACCGATGGTGAAGTGCGTTCTCACACTGTCCTCGCCGAACACCCCGTGGCCCAGGTCGACACCGTAGGTGTTGACCGCGACGTCGACGGCCGTGCCAGGCTTCCAGAAATGTTCTGGGCGCCAACGTACTTCGCGGTTGTTCAGCCAATAGAACGCGCCTTCGACCGGCGGGTTGGTAGTGATCTTAATGACTTTCTCGGCCGCGGCGCGGTTGGCGATGTTCTCGTCGAACCGGATCGCCACCGGCTGGCCGACACCCACTACCTCACCGTCCTGCGGCACTACGTAGGGCATCGTAAGGTTCTCGGGGGAATGGGTCTGGAAGGTGATCTGACGGGTTGCCACACCACCCAGCCCAAGCGCCTTCGCCGTCACCGTGTAACGCCGGTTGTAGCCCAGCGGCTCGGTGGTTGACCAGTGCACGTTGTCGGGGCTGAGCTGACCGCTCACCGATTTGCCGTTTTCGTTGACCATGGTGACCGATGCGAGCACACCATCCTCGGCGGTCACCGTCGTCGTCGTGTCCACGGCGACGCCGACAGCGCCGTCTGTCACCGAGGCGGTCAGCTTGGGGACCAGCAGATCGGCAAACGGTGTGCCCTTGTCGGCGATGACTTTCGCCGGCGCGGTGCCGCCGCCGCTGCTACATGCACCGGCGCCAAACACGAGAGCCGGGATCAGCAGTGCGGCTAACCAGGCTCGACGCCCACGTGGACGGGTCATGACACCGACCTGCCACATACCTTTCCCCACCTCACGTCCGGGCTGAACCTGTAAACTTGGCAGTAGTTTAGGGGCAAGCAGGCGGCCGTGCTGTGCGATTCCCCACGGGCGTTCGGTCCCGTGAATTTCGCACCGTCGTGCGACGCCTGTTATTGTCGCAGACACACCCCAGAACGATTCACGCGCCGTTAGCTCAGTTGGTAGAGCAGCTGACTCTTAATCAGCGGGTCCGGGGTTCGAAACCCTGACGGCGCACCATTACATCCGCCCGGTTATCGATTCCTGATCTTGTGGACCACCAAGACAACGGCCAGAGCGCCGAGACCCACCAGGGTCACCGTCACCGCGGGCTTCTTGACGAACTCGACGACCCGGGCCTTGACGTTGTCGGCGATTCGGCGGGGATTGGCCCGCTCAGCTAGTGAATCCACGGTTGACGCCAACTGTTCGCGGGCCTGATCGATCTCGTGCCTGATGGTGTCCGGATCTCGGTCCGCCACTCTCGTCCTCCATGTCCGCCGATGGGCTCGGTCCGAAGTTGGTGCCCTGCCGACCTACCCTAGATCAGCCGGTGCAGATCCTGACACACCGGTGAACAGAAAGGGACCTTCGTTGACCGACACCGCGCGGCTGCAGCCCGGCGACAAAGCCCCCACCTTCAGCCTTCCTGACGCCGACGGCAACACGGTGTCGCTGGCTGATTACCGGGGACGCCGTCTCATCGTGTACTTCTACCCGGCGGCGTCCACACCCGGATGCACCAAAGAGGCCTGCGACTTCCGCGACAACCTGCGCGACCTCAACGAGGCCGGCCTCGACGTCGTCGGTATCTCCCCCGACCCGCCGGCGAAGCTGGTCAAATTCCGTGACGCCCAAGGGTTGACGTTCCCCCTGCTGTCCGATCCGGACCGCAAGGTGTTGACCGCGTGGGGCGCCTACGGAAACAAGCAGATGTATGGCAAAACCGTGCAAGGCGTCATCCGCTCAACGTTCGTCGTCGACGAAGAGGGCCGGATCGCCGTCGCGCAATACAACGTCAAGGCGACCGGCCACGTGGCCAAACTCCGGCGTGACCTAGCCGTCTAAGCCAGGTTGGCCAGCAGCAGCGCCTCGGCCGTCGCGGCGCGTTCCAGCACACCCAGATGCAGGCTCTCGTTGAGGCTGTGCGCCGGCGTTGCGGGGTCTTCCACCCCGGTGACCAGGATCTTCGCCTGCGGGAACGCGGCGGCGAATTCGGCGATAAACGGGATCGAGCCGCCCATCCCCATATCGACCGGGTCAGTGCCCCACGCCTGCCGGAACGCCGCTCGCGCGGCGTCATAGACCGGGCCGCTGGCGTCGATGGCGTAGGGCTGACCGATATCCCCGAGCGTGACGCTCACGTGTGCCCCCCACGGGGCGTGCTGCTCCAGGTGATCACCGCTGCGAGCAAGAACTACCGGCGCAGCATCAACACCCAGGTCATCATCAGCGCCCACCGCCGCCGCGCGGTTGTTGCCGTCGGCGACTGCTGGCCCGGCAACCGAAACGACGTCGTAGTCGCCCGCCACACCGTCGCGCACCTACTCAGCAGCGGCCAAGTGGTGTCCGGCGATGGCGGCTACCGCGGCATCAAGTCGGTTACCACACCCCGACGCGACCAGAGTGGGCGCATCACCGCGACCACCACTACCGGCGCCACCGGCACATCAGAGCCCGTGTCGAACACGTCATCGCCCGACTCAAAGACTGGCAGATACTGCGTCAATGCCGCCGCCGCGGCCACGCCATCAACCACCGCCTTCAAATCATCGCTGGACTCTGCCTTAAGACCCACACCAAACTACGGGTCATCTCTTAGGACGCGCGCCTGACCGACCGACCCCCACAGATATCAGATCACCGAAATCCGGCAACGCCGCAGCTGGCACGCCCGGGCGTCGGCTAGCGGTCGATCGGCGTTCACCTGTCGCCCATCCGCCACCGATCCGCCATTACGAATGAGAATCCGCCACGAAGTTGAGAACGTCCAACATCGGCGGAAAGCGCCTGACGGCGCTGCTGAACGCCGGGCCCTGCGGGCCCAGCGCCTGTTTGTTTGCCTTCTGGCCTTTCGATTATGGCCGGCGGTCCGCTGCGCGCAAGGCCACGGCCTCCGCTGCGCTTCGCTTCGGGCCCAAGGGCTCGCAAACTTTTCCCGGCCGCTCGCAAGCTCGCTGGGAAAGCTTTGCGCCCGGGCCTGTGCGCTTCGCGGCCCTCATGCCGGCCCGAATCTTCAGTGCCAGAAGGCAAAAAGAACGGGCGGCCAACGCCCCTCACCGAAAGGTACTGTCAGATGACCGAAATCACCGCCACCACGGAGCACACGATCCCCCAGCCGTCCATCGGCACGCTGGAACACCTCGACCCGCACACCCTGCAAATCGGGGACAACATGCGCGACGACGCCGCCCTGGACAAGGGGTTTGTCGACAGCATCGCCCAGCATGGCGTGATACTCCACGGTCCGGCGTGAGCGTTGGGATTAGGCCCGAGCAATTAGGCCGGCACAAGGATTAGGTGGTGAATGATCCGGTCGACCGCGGATTGGCTGGTGCCGAACAGTGCGGCCAGCACGCGGGTGGTGAGGTTCGTGCGCAGATGCACCAGCACCAGCAGCACCCTCGCGGCCAGCGGTAACCCCCAGGGTCGGCCGGTGGCCGGCGGGAGCCGCCGGTGGGCCAGAGAGTAGACGATGTGATAGTGGCCGACTGTTAGGCCGGTGAGCGGCAGGAGGTTTCGCCAGGGGCGTGGGAGCGGATTGATGTCGGTGGTTGGTGGTTTCATGAGCCCATGGCATCCACGCCCACTGACACATCCGCCGCCACAGTGGGGGTGCTGCGGCGGCGGGGCCCCTCGAAGGCGCCCAATTTCGTTTACCAGGGACCGGTGTCGGTGATCCGGCTGGAGCTTGACACATCCGATGACTGTGTGCGTCGACGCCTGGAGCGGCAGTGGGAGGTGGTGTTTCGGCTGCGGCGGACGTTACAGCGTGACGCCGCGGCACGCTGTCGGGCCTATTGGGCGGCCCGCCATGAGCGCGCCACCGACCCGAAGCCGGTGCGGGCGCGTCTGGGGCTGACGCGCAAGGGTATCGAGGCCGCGGCCAAGGCCCATATCGAGGCCAGCGGGTGGATGCGCGATCACCTGACTAAGGCGGTCGGGCTGCACGTGGCCGATGAGATCTGGGAATCGATCGATCGTCACCTGTTCGCCGACGCGTCGGGGCGCCGGCACGGGCCGCCGCGGATCGCGTCGTGGTGGGACTTCACCCGCATCCCCGGGCGGGCCCGCTCCCACACCAAAGCCCGCTCGGTGTGGGAAACCTACCGTCTGGTCGGCACTTTGGACGGACATCTGGCCACCTATCGGCACCCACTGCTGCCCGCCTCGGTGAGCACCGGCGCCGCGGCGGCCGCCCAGGCTGCCGGATACTCGATTCTGGCCCAACCAGTTCGGCTGGCCGCCCCCGTCAAGCTCGGGTCGGGTTCGTGGTGGGATCACGTCGGCGCGTTGGCGGTGGTGTTCACCGGGTTGGCGGGCGGGGATCTGGTGTTGCCGGTGCGGCTTGCGCAGGGCGCGGGCCAATGGGGGCACCTGTGCCATTTCCTGGCTGATGCGGGATGTGAAAAATGACACAGAGACCCGGGGTGTAAGCCGCCCAACCCGCGCGACACGCCGTAGAGTTCGGGGAGGTTCGGGGACATTTAAAGGTAGATTCTCCTGCCAGCAGGGCATCCGGCACGGGGTGCAAGACCTGCTGCGCAAGGCATCCGGACGGGCGCGACAGCGTCCGAGCCGCCGGGGCGACATGGCCAACGATGCCCCCTGGTGCGGGTCGCACCGCCCGCGGCCTGGATCCGCTTGCCGGTCGCGGCGATCCGGCGCACCGCCGTAGCGAGCAAGCCGGAGTCGGTCGGGTAGGCCGCATTCGCCGCCACCGCCGTGGTGTCGACACGGATCCTGCTGGTGCGCAGCAGCTTCGCCTCGGCGGCCTTGGCCAACAAGGCCTCATTCAACCCGTCCACCGCCGCCGACCCGCACCGCGTCGTCAACTTCATCAACGTGGTCGGATGCGGCACCGACCCATCCAGCGGAATCCGGCAAAACCATCGCCAGGTGATCGAATCGGCCACCTCCCGACACAGCGCCTTATAGCCCAGCCGGTACCGGAACTTCAAAAAACATCAACCGCAGATAGGTTTCCATCTGCTGTCGATGGCCGACCCCTCCGCGGATCAAAGAACGGCACAAACGGCCTAAAAAACGCCGGATCGTCCAACATTGCGTCGACGCGCGCCAACTCCTCGGGCAGCCGCTGCAACTCCTTCGGCAGCACCGACTCCCACAACGAGCACCGATTGCCTACAGTACGAAACACGATGGCCTCAATCCCTTCCAGCACAAGGGCTTCAGAACATCCTCGCGTTCAACACCGCCGCTCAGGCGCACCGACACACGCCGACTTTTTCAGGTCGAAGTAGCTAACGAGCACGGCCACGAGACCGTTACGCCGGACCTGGTCGATCGCGTCCACAGCCTCGGCAGATACCTGCTCCCCGGATGTGAGAGTGCCGTCGAAGTCGACCGCTACCACCTGAAAATCGCCACAGCCCTTCCCATCCTTACCTGCGAGGCCCCCGCGGGTCGATATCGCTCGCAGGCGTTTTCATTGCCCCGGAAAGTTTGCGGAAGAGCGTCTCGAAGACGGCCGGGCCCGATATCCCTTCGGCCGAGTAGGCCTGCGCCAGTGCGACCTAGTAAAGGTTACTACCTTTCCGCACTTCTCGGATCGGGTTTGCCGCTGGGAGCCGGTTCAGGCTGTGTAGATGCTGTGCGGGATGTCGATCAGATCCAGCACGAGGGCCTGTAGTTCGGTGAGCTGGGGTGCGAAGCTGTGTACGGGGCGGCCGTGCCGGTCGGTCAGGTGGTGGTAGGCGAGGCCGGTGAAGACGTCCAGCACGCGGGCGGCGGTGGGCGCGGCGCAGCCGCGCTCTTCTGAGTAGAGTGAGAGTTGTTTCATGCCTTTGTTTTTCCGCCCCGCCTGGCGCCGCGTGATAATAGTCTCATGCAGTACCTGGATCGGCGCAGCATGCTCTGCGCTCGCCTGCTGGACTCGCGGACGTCCAACCCACGCGGCGCAGACATCGACGTCGTAGTCAGCTCCGATGCTTGACCGGCCCAGACGAATCCCCCCGCTGCTACCGCGGTCGACCGGACGCAGCGCCTGGAACCGGCTGACGGCGCTAGCGCGCAGTTGCCGTGACGCAGCCGCGCTGCGGCGGCTAACAGAAATCGCCTGCCGGTGGGCCTTCCTGGTAGTCGGGATATGGGTCGCGATTGCCGGCGGCCTGAACATCGCGGTACCGCAACTCGAACATGTTGTCAGCGAACGAGCTGGACCGTTTATCCCCCAGTCCGCCCCCTCGCTGGCTACGTTGAGTGCGATGGGCGCCCAGTTCGGTGAGTCCTCGGCGACCGCCATCGGCTACTTGGTCATCGAAGACCCCACGGGCATTACAGAGACCGACCGGCACTTTTATAGCGACCTCGTCGGCACAATTCGGCGGAACGCCGCCGACGTCGACTCGGTACAGGATCTGATTGGCTCCCCCGCGACCGCGCCCACCGCAACGAGCAAAGATGGCAAGGCCGTCTACGCGATCGTACGGTTCTACGGCGGGATGGGATCGGCAGAGCAACGCCGGGGCCAAGAATTCGTCGATTCGGTGCTGGCACACCAAATCCCCCCGACCGGTGTGCGTGCGTATCTGACCGGCCCGGCCCCCACCATCGGCGACGAACTCACGACGACGGACAACACGGTTGCGCTGATTACGGGGCTAAGCGTGGTCATGATCGTCGCGCTGCTCCTCCTGGTGTATCGCTCCGTAACGACAATCCTTGTGCCGTTGGCCAGCGTGGGTCTGGCGCTAGCGGTGGCCCGGCCGATAGTCGCCCTGCTGGCATTGCATGCCGGGCTGGACGTTTCGATCTTCTCGATAATGCTGCTCGCCGCACTGATCCTCGGCGGTGGCACGGATTACGCAATCTTTGTGGTCAGCGGCTACCACAACGCCCGCCGCGACGGCGTACCGCCAGGCCACCGGGCGATCCTGGCGGCATCAGGACGTACGTCGGGCGTTATCGTGGCATCCGGCCTGACCGTTGCCGCAAGCTGCGCCGTAATGGCGCTGACGAAGGTTGTGCTGTTCCGGACGGCCGGGCTGGCTTGCTCCTTGGGCATGCTGCTGGCGGTAGCCGCGGCCCTGACACTCGTCCCCGCTCTCATGTCCATCCTGGCGGGTCGCGGATTGCTCGAACCAAAGGGCCGCGGTAGGTCGCTGCTGTGGAGACGACTCGGGATCACCGTCGTCAGGCGTCCGGTTGCGGTGTTCGCTCTAAGCGCAGGTGTGCTGGGTCTCCTGGCAGCCCAGGTCCCCCGCATGTCAACCGGGTATGACGAACGCGCGATGCAGCCCAGTTCCACGATAAGCAATCAAGGCTATGCCGCGATCGCCCGCCACTATGACCCGAACGAACTGACCCCCGACTATCTCGTCATCCGCTCCGACCACGACTTGCGAAACGCGGCCGGCTTCTCGGCGGTGAACGCGGTGTCGCGGGCGATCCAGCGGGTGCCCGGGGTCAAAGAGGTGCGCAGCGCCACCCAACCCGAGGGACATCCCATCCCGGAATTCTCGCTGGCACAGCAGGATCGGCTCATCGCCGATAAGATGGACGCCGCGATCACGCAGCTCACGGCGAGCCGACCCCAACTGCAGCGACTGACTGACGGGATCACACGACTCGACGATGGGTTGGACCAGATCGCTTCGGGCAATGCGCTCGCGGCCAACGGATCCGGTGCCATCGCCAACGGTTCGGCCAAGCTGCGCGACGGCTTGGGCACGGCATACGATAGCTCCGGTGAACTGTCCACCGGTGCCGACCAGTTGGCGGCCGGATCCCTGGAACTGGCCAATGGCATCGAAACCGCGGTCAAACCCATACTCGGTCTACTTGACACTCTCGCGCCGCCACCTGCTGGAAACGCCTGCCCACCGGACTCGGGCTGCGACACCAACGCCCAGCTGGAATTGCTGGCACAGGATCACTCGCTGGCCGGACAGCTGCGCTACACCCTCACCCGGCTCATGACAGGATCCCGGCAACTAGCCGATGGAAACCAGCGGCTCGCAGACGGCGCACGCCAACTACGCGACGGCCTCGCCCGGGCCGCGAGCGGGTCTGTGTCACTCGCCGACGGCCAGCAACTACTCACTACAAAGCTCGACGAACTGTCTCACGCCGCAGCGGCCGCCAAGGCGGGTACCGACCAAATATCCGGCGGCGTCAACCAACTCGCCCCCCAGATGCAGACCCTGGTAGACGGCCTCATACAAGCCCGCAACTTCCTCGCGGAGGTGGGCACCTCGGTCGGAGATGGGCCCGACGCCGGCTTTTACGTACCGAAAGCCGCCTTCTCCGATTCCCGGCTGCTGCAAGAAGTGATGAAATACTTCTTGTCGTCTGATGGGCACACAACACGCGTGATCGTTATCAACGCCACCTCCGCCTACAGTCCCGAAGCCATTGCGCGGCTTCATGCCATAACCGCCGCGGCTCACGACAGTTTGAGCCGAACCTCACTGGCTGGCAGCAAAATCGACGCCACCGGCCTCGCCGCGGGATTCCGTGACCTGCATGACATGGTCATGGCCGACTTCGCGCTGATCGCCGGCTGTGCACTAGTGTTCATCTTCCTCATATTGGTCAGCCTGCTCCGGTCACTGCTGGCGCCGCTGTATCTCATCGTCACAATCGCGCTGTCATACGCTGCAGCGCTGGGGCTGACGGTACTCGTATGGCAAGAATGCCTTGGCATAGACATTTACTGGGCCGTACCACCATTAGCGTTCGTGGCTCTGGTCGCGGTGGGATCGGACTATAACATGATGTTGATG
Source organism: Mycobacterium sp. (assembly GCA_035625875.1). GTDB lineage: Bacteria > Actinomycetota > Actinomycetes > Mycobacteriales > Mycobacteriaceae > Mycobacterium. Next base: position 10,049 of record DASPOT010000273.1, read on the forward strand.
TCATGGATCCACGCCGAATCGGCGACCGGCCTCAACACCGGAATCTCGCGGGCGTTCAAGGCGACTGGCGGCGTGGTATCAACGGCAGGCGTCATCTTCGCGCTCACCATGTTGGCCATGCTGGCGAGCCCCGCCCACAGCATCGGCCAGGTCGGCTTCACGATCGGCGCCGGCTTACTGCTGGACACGTTCGTCGTCCGCGCCCTCACGGTGCCGGCGATCGCCGCCCTCCTGGGTCAGCGGAACTGGTGGCCACAGCGCGCCCGACGTCATTTCACCGATAGCGCATATAACCCCGACCTGCAACGAGCGGAGGATGTCCCGGTCTTCATGGAATTTGAGGTGGCGGTCCCAACTCGCCGAACGCGCCGACGCCGCCGCGGCGCGGGCCGCCGGACGGGCCGCGCTCGGCGGACCCGGTCACCAAGCCGCTCGCCCGGCCGCCGCCGAGGCTGCGCGCCGCGCCGCCCACCGCCGCACACACGCCGCCGCGCAAGAAGCCGCCCACCCGCACCGACAGCTCGAGCCCGGCCGCCAGGCAGTACGCGGCGCGCACGAGGACCGGTTCGACACGGTCACGGTGCGCGGCCAGTTCGGCAGCCTCGCGGGCCATATCGGCAGCCGCGGGCCGCTCGGCGAGGTTGGCGTGCCAGGCGAGGATCGCGCCAAGTAGTCCGATCGGCTTGTACGGGCTCTCGGGCAGCCGGTGCCCGACACCGATCCAGTCGGTGATGAACTGGTCGGATGCCAAGCCTGGTCAAGGCGGTTCGGGCACCCCGACCCAGAGCAAGGGCTGTGCAACGCCCAAGGCGGAAAATCTCTCCGTGTGACGCGGCACCAGCAAAATCCCCCCGAAAACCCCCCTTGCACCAGCTAAGTCCGCTGGTCAGAGGCTCGCGGCGGCAGAATACAGGCGAATACGCGCGGAATACGCGGCAATACGGTATTTGCTGGACGCGGAAAGACGGTTGTGGCGCAATGGATTACGAACGGGATCAGCGTGACGCCGAGGTGGCGCGGCTGCGGCCCGCGCATGTACCATTCAGGGCCATCGCCGAGCGGTTGAACATGTCGCTGGGAGCCGTTCAGAAGGCGCTGCGCCGGTATCAGAAGCGCGAGCAGGAAATATCCCCGGAGCTGGCCGACCTGGATGCCGTCGCGGCTCGCTATGGCCTGGCCGGTATCAACGATACCTCTCATGCGGAGACGGTCGCGGTGTTGGCCGCGCTGGCCGCCGATCCGACCAACGAGCTGGAACTTTATCGCGTGCGGCATCTGCCGCGGCTCCCCGACAACGACGACTGGTCGCATCAAGCCGACACGCCGTGCCGCCGGGGGATTCAAGCCCTGCACCGGTAAACCACAGGAGTGCACACCGTCGAAGCTGTCATCGGATCACGCTGCGCGCCCGATAGGTCAGCTCGACGTCGACCGCGTCCGAGTCGAAATAGCGGCCGCTGGTTGTCGGTTTCACGGTGACCGTCAGCACCTCGGCGAGAATCGCGCGTTTCTGGCCCATCGTCAGCTCGTCATCCCACATCTGCTCGATCGAGTCGGCGCCCGCAGCACGTCCAGCGGGGAGCGCATGTTCGCCGCCGTCAGGATGGCGGTGATCTCGTTGTCGCGCTGGCGCAATCCCTTGGAGATGATCGCCAGTTGTTCGTCGTCGATCTCGCCGGCCCGGTAGCGTTTCGCGGCCTTGTTGAGCCGTGGCCGGATGGTAGCCCGCTCGGCGCGCAGTGCCGCCAGTTCGGCGTCGTCGCTGTCGACGACGTTGCACATCGCCTCGATGACGCCGGGCCGCGAGATGACCTCCAGCAGCGCGCCCGCCACCAAAACGTCGAGCGCGTCGGCGGCTCGGGTCACGTGACCCTGCCCCGAGCCGGTGTCGGCGTTGGCGCGCAGGCGGCCCGCCTGGTTGATATCCCCGGTGTCGACGTTTCCGCTGCCCCCCGTGATCACGACTCGTCTGCGTCGCATCTTCACCCCCGATCCAGCCGTACCCGATTCACGGCGCCAAAATACTTTACGGCGCCAAAATACCTGGTAAACAGTGGTCGAGATTCTCACGAGCAATACAGGTGTAGTGCGCGGCGGTTGCGTGGAAGGAGGGACGTAGAGCCAATTACGGCGGTCGAGCGCTAAGCGCCGGCCGCGCGGAGGTGATGCCAGCGTGAATCTATTGGTCTGCCCGCTTGCGTGTCGGTGGAGGTGGCGTGCTCGGCCCCGGAGAGCTTGAACAAAAACTGCAGATAAAGCCCGGCCAAAGCGTGGCGAGGGTCGATGCACCGCCCGAATCGGGGTTGAGGCTGCTAACGACTGGTGGCTCGAACCCGGATCAGGCTGATGTGGTCATTGGCTTTGCCGTCCGGCCGGACCTGCCATCGCTCAGGCCCGTATATGCGGCCGCCCACGCTGGCCGCCTGGCCTGGGTCAGCTACCCCAAACCCGGTCAGCCGGGCACCGATCTTCGCCGGGACTGGCTCATCCGAGCCCTTCGCCAATACAGCGTTGAGGCGGTCCAAGACGTGTCGATCAACGACACCTGGTCAGCACTGCGGCTACGCTCGGCCAAGGATGACCACCAGCCCGACACTTCCACGGCTAACCAGGACAGCAAGTGAGCCACAACGACAACGACCAGACGCCCGACGAAGATACCGGGGACATCACCTCCCGTTTCCGCGCCGACTTCCTCGGCGAGCTCGACGCTTCGGCCGCCGAGGTGGAATTGGGGGGAGTCGAAGGGTTGCCGAGCGGCTCAGCCGTGCTTGTCGTGAAGTGCGGCCCCACCGCCGGATCGCGGTTCCTGCTGGATCGGCCCGTCACATCCGCTGGCCGGCATCCCAACAGCGACATCTTCCTCGACGACGTCACCGTCAGCCGCCGGCATGCCGAGTTCCGAAGGGAAAACGGCGAATTCCAGATCGCTGACATCGGCAGCCTCAACGGCACCTATGTCAACCGTAAACCGGTGGCCTCGGCGATGCTGGCCAACGGCGACGAGATCCAGATCGGCAAGTCCCGTCTGGTGTTCCTAACCAGGCCCAAGACGGGTTGACACCCACCCGGGTTCAGAGAGGCTTCACCCATGAGAACCGTCTATCACAAGCGGCTAGCCGATTTGACCACGCAACTGGGAGAGATGTGCGACCTGGCCGGGGTGGCAATGAAGCGCGCAACTCAGGCTCTGTTAGAGGCTGACATGGATGCCGCTAAGCAGGCGATCCGCGACCATAAGCGGATTGTGGCGCTGCGAGCGCAAGCCGAAAAAGAAGCGTTCGCGCTGCTGGCGTTACAGCAACCGGTGGCCGGTGAGCTGCGGGAAATCTTCAGCGCTATACAGATCACCGCCGACGCGGAACGAATGGGCGCGTTGGCTGTGCATGTAGCCAAGATCGCCCGGCGGGAGTATCCGAAGCATGTACTTCCGGAGGAAGTCCGCGAGTGCTTCGCTGACATGGCCAAGGTTGCAATCGCGTTGGGCGACAGCGCAAAACAAGCGCTGGTGTCCCGGGACCCGCAGAAAGCTGCTCAACTTCACGAACAAGACGACGCCATGGACGATCTATACATGCATTTGTTCAGTGTCCTGGATCGAGAATGGAAGCACAGCGTCTCCGGCGCTGTCGAAACGGCGTTGCTGGGCCGCTTCTACGAGCGCTTCGCCGACCACGCCGTGGAAATCGGCCGCCGCGTCATCTTCATGAGCAGCGGTGTTCTACCCGCTGAGGACGAGATATCCACCTACTGAGGACAGCGCGGCCCGAACGGCGTTGCTGCGACGTCTGACCGGCCGGTAAAGGTAACGAAACAACTGATTTTCCCAGCGCACCCGAAGACAGCGGCGACCGACTTCAGCATCCGTGTCGACGAGGATGGACGAACCGTGGTGACCGGAGACATCGACTCGGCGACAGCCGCCTACACTGGCCCGGCACATCACCTCGGCAAGCCGCTCAGGCGCCGCAGATTTGACCGTCGACCTCACGGGTGTCACCCATCTTGGTTCGGCTGGCGTGGCCGTGCTCGCCGATGCCATCGACCGAGCGCGGCGTCAAAATGCCGACTTCATCTTGAT
>DASPOT010000274.1:0-22577 GCA_035625875.1 Mycobacterium sp.
ACGCCACATGACCGTTTGCCGGTCGGCCGTCGTGCGGTCGACGGCCGTACCGGAAACGATGGCTGCGTGCGTACTAATTGGCGTACAGGTCACACGACCTGACCTCCGCGCGATCAAGTTTCGAGGCCTGTGGCTGAGTCAGGATTGGACGTGATGATTTCCGGTGGCCAGGGGCGGGATCGAACCGCCGACCTTCCGCTTTTCAGGCGGACGCTCATGCCGACTGAGCTACCTGGCCGGAAGACAGCGCGTGTCTCGCCGCGACGGCGACCCTGACGGGACTCGAACCCGCGACCTCCGCCGTGACAGGGCGGCGCGCTAACCAACTGCGCCACAGGGCCTTGTGCAACTCCACCGTATAGGCGTCAAAAGTACCCCCTACGGGATTCGAACCCGCGTTACCGCCTTGAAAGGGCGGCGTCCTAGGCCGTCTAGACGAAGGGGGCCAAGCCGAATCTCTCCGGGGTACTCGCAACGTGCTCACGTTGGGAGCCACGTCAGCTTAGGTCACCGCGGACCTAATCCTCAAACGAGCTCCGCTTCGGCGGCAGTATCCTGACGTTCGCCGCCCCTATAGCTCAGTTGGTAGAGCTACGGACTTTTAATCCGCAGGTCCCAGGTTCGAGTCCTGGTGGGGGCACTGAAAATATTTATGACCTCAGCTGATGCCTGACATTTCGGTTCCGGCTGATGGCTGACACTGTTTCGGCTGATTGGTGACAGTGGTTTCGGCTGATCCTTGACGTGGCCTACGGCTTAGGGCCGCTTTCATCGCAGAAATCACTACGGCGTCGTGCCAAAAGCGCAAGTAGACAGCGATGAACAGCAACACACGCGGCATTGCAGCGATGACGTGGTCGAATTCGTGCAGCGGTACTACGGCCTAGAGATGCTGCGTTGGCGGCGCGACCTGCTCGAACAGTGGCTGAAAGCCATCCGACGGCGCTCATCGGCGGCGGCTGGCCTGCTGGCGAGCGGACGTGGCGTGAATGGCTGGCGGCCTACCTCAGTCAGCAAAGCGCCAGCTCAGGGGCATTAAACGTCACTGCACGGCAATTTTCGGCGACTCCCCGGCGACAGTTGGGGATGGGGTGCTTCTGCCGAAGTGTCCGGGCCTCGCGCAAGTTGGGGGTACCCCCAGGTAGGTCGCAACCTCGTATTCCGAGCCACTTCCGTTCGGCGAACCTGGCTCAGCTGAAATCAGGCCGCCGGTGAATCCGGCAACCCGGTGCGCGGATTTGTCGAACCTCCGGTCTCGTCTAGAAGCACCCGCTTACATGGATTCGCCGGCCGGCTCCAACGCAGACGCCGACATTGACCGGCGGCGGTGGCGGAGGTGGCGGCGGAAAGTCCTCCGGCAGCGGTGCATAGTAGGACGGCGGCGGCGCGTAGGCGCTTACCGTATCGGCGATGTTGGCGCACCCGCCTACTGAAACGCGCCTGCCGGCGCTTGCGCAGACGTCGGCGTTGGCCACACCGGAGGGCTGCATGACGGCATATATTTCAGGAACCGCAGAAAGCGCCAAAACCGCTATCCCCGCCGCAGTCCAAGACCGCACCCAAAGTTTCATCGCGATCTCCTTCCCGCTGAGCCAATGTGTGGCCCGGTGCGCGGGCTGAGAGCTGCAGTATATGCCTTCGCATTCGCGATGAGACCTGAGTTAGCACAGCGGATTGCGCTCGGTGAGCCCGGTCAGCGTCTAGGCCGTGCTCATGTCCCCCCGGCCCAATCGCTCAGGGAGTCGCGCCCTCCTGCCCGAGTATGGGAGTCCACTGACAACGCTGCCTGATGTCGGTCAGCGGCTGACGGATACCCTCGAGGTCGGCTTGCACTTGCGGGTTGGCGTTGACGTAGTTCTGCACGTCGTCGCGCATTTCATCTCTGGGCTGGCCCTGGAGGTCGGTAAAGAATCCGTTCACGTCAGGGTGGGTGTACAGATAGGCCGACGTGGCTGCCGCGACACTCGCCGCGACACCGGCCACGTCCGCGGCCGTGCAGTTGGGTGGCCGAGGCGGCGGATCGGCCGCAGCGGTCCCCGCGCTAGCACAGACCAGTGTGCCGGTAACTGCGCCGGCGCCGAGTGCGCCGACTACCGCCCGGCGCGAAATGCGGGCTGCGAGGAACATAGCTGGCTCCTTAATCCGGTATCAACCTGGCCGCAACCGATGACGGTTGTCGTCCAGGTCAAGCTAAGCAGAATGGAACCCCCGCCTTGGTGCGATACAGCAGACCAATCCTCCGGAACGCGTCGCAGCGGAAACCGGTTCGGCGGTCAAGATCGAGGCGTAGCGTCGCGCTCACCGGAGATTGTGAATGGAGAAGGATGATGCCGGCGACTGATCAAGACTGGAGCAAGCCCGCCGCGATGGCCATCCCGAAGGAGGGCTACTTCGAACTCCAGCGGGGCAGGTACGGCCCAGTTTTTCCGCGGACTCCCGCCTGCTATGGGTTCTCGATCATCGCAAAGGTGAAAGAGGGCCGCGAGGAGGCGATTCGAGCGTACGGCAAAGAGATCGAGGCGGCGGTGGCAGGGAGTCCGGACGTGCTCGCTCCGCTGCGGCTGCACTACCTACGGTGGGTCCTTTTCGACATTGGCAATGGACTGCACTTTCAATATCAAGGCATATTCGACACCGACTTTGACAAGTACACCGAGGATGCCGTGAAGTTGTTTCAGCAGACCGGTATCACGACCGTATTCACGAACCTTGAGGGGTTTCCTGAGGACTGGAAGACCAATGTCGCAGCTGTCGTGGAGTTCATGCGTAGTCACCAGTGTCCCAGCTTCCTGGAGTACGGGGAATATCCGTATGTGACGGCCGACGAGGTCAAGAAGGCACTACGCCTGAAGGCGGCATTCTCCGACATGCTCGACCAGATGCAGTAGCTGCGCCGTCGACTGGGTGCCCGCATGCTCGACTTCGAGAATGTTCAACACATTCTGGTGACGCGCACGCCGGCGATGACGGGGCGCTATGAGTTTTTGTCGTTCGGTGACCGGGCGTCCGGGCGTGCGTGGCTGAGCGAACTCGTGGACAAGGTCCAGTCGGCCGCGGACACCCGCAAGACGATGGACAGCACGGACCGGTGGATCACCCTGGCGTTCACCTGGAACGGCCTGCGAGCACTCGGCGTGCCGGAGAATCAGTCAGCCACCTTTCCCGACGAGTTCCGCGAGGGCATGGCCGCGCGTGCTGACATTCTCGGTGATACCGGCGCTAACCACCCCGACAACTGGGTGGGCGGACTAGCCGGCGACGACCTGCACGCGATCGCGGTCTTGTTCGCCCGCAATGATGCGGAGCATCATCGTTGCACCACCTTGCATGACGAGTTCCTTGCCCGATGCCCCGGCGTACGAAGGCTGTCGTTTCTCGATCTCAACGCGACGCCGCCGTTCAATTACGCCCACGATCATTTCGGATACCGGGACCGGTTGTCGCAGCCGGTGATAGAGGGATGCGGCGAGGAGCCGACACCCGGATCCGGTGCGCCGCTGAAACCGGGCGAGTTCATCCTCGGCTATCCCGACGAGGAAGGTGATTGTCCCCCGCTGCCTCAGCCCGAAGAACTGTCACGCAACGGCAGCTACATGGCGTACCGGCGGCTGCAAGAGCACGTCGGGCTGTTCCGCGACTATCTCCGCGAAAACGCCGACTCCAAAGAAGGACAGGAGTTGCTGGCCGCCAAGTTCATGGGACGCTGGCGTAGCGGCGCGCCGCTGACCTTGGCCCCTCAGGAGGACAACCCCGAGCTTGGTGCAGATCCACTGCGTAACAACGACTTCAATTACAAGGAGATGGACCCGCATGGATACGCCGTGCCGTTGGGTTCACACATCCGCCGCCTCAACCCCCGAGACACCGCGGTCAACATGAACCGACGACGCATGATTCGCCGTGGCGCAACCTATGGTTCAGCCCTTCCCGACGGCGCTCCTGATGATGGTGAGGATCGTGGCATCGCCGCCTTTATTTTGTGCGCCAGCCTGGTTCGTCAGTTCGAGTTCGCGCAGAACGTATGGATCAACGACCGCAGTTTTCACGAACTCGGAAACGAGCGCGACCCGTTCTGTGGAACGCAAGACGGCACGCTAGATTACACGATCCCGAGACGACCCATTCGGAAAGTCCTCAAGGGACTGCCGGCGTTCACCACCCTCAAGGGTGGTGCGTATTTCTTCCTGCCCGGTCTCAATGGCCTGCGATACCTAGCGACGCTCGACACATAAGAAGGACACCGTGAGCACGCTGCCGCCCGCACGCACATACAACCAAAACCACATCGCCCGCAAGCACACACCGGGCCACCGGCGCATCAGCATCTACTGGACCTGGAGCTATCCGTGGGAATCCCAACGTGATCCCGCCGCCATGGATAACCGCTTCTCGACAATGACCGAAGTTCGCCGCGTGGCGTGGCCGGCTTACGAGGCACCGGAGTGGGACGAAGCACACTTTTTGCAAGGCGTCGCCGGCACACTGGAACTTTTCCACCGCTCGACTCTCAATTTCCAAGAACTCGTCGGCGAGGTGACGGGTCACCCGGTCGCGGTCTTCCAGCGCATCGACCAAGCCGGGTACAAGCTGCCCATCGACGAGCGCATCCTGGCAGACACCGACACCCTGATGGTGTTCGGCCTCGACCATGTCCTCGGCCAAGAACAGGCACTTCCGGAGGAAGTCGCGGCAATTCAGGAATGGCTGAAGCGGGAAGCCACCTGCCTGCTGCTAGCGCCCCATCACGATGTCGGCTTCACCGATGACTTGAAGCAACGACAGGTTGAATACCTGCACCACGGAGACCCGCTGGTGCCGCGCCAACAACGCTTCACCGCATACACTCGCTCACTGATGAAGGCTCTGAACGTACCTGTCTACAACAAGTGGGGGCTACGTCCCGCCGTCGTCGAAGGCACCAACGCGATCGCGCCGCTGACAGGATTCCGCGATCTGGACACGCCGAGGTTGCTCGATGACGTGACCACCTTCAATTTCCACCCCCACTTGCCGCACTACGAACTCACTGCGGCCGAAAGCGATTCACTACGTGTGCTTGGGCGTCAGCGCGTCGATCCGAACCGGCCCCATCCCTTCACCGAGGCGGGTAACAGCGAATTTAACGCGCTGATCTGGATGCCACCCACCGGCCAACGCGCCGGCGACATCGTCATGGTCGACTCGACAAACTTCACCACGCTTTTCGGCGGCACCAACAGCCTCCGGAACTTCTGGCGCAACTTTGCACTTATGAAATGACGAACCGCATCTCGGCGACGGAGAGCCGCCTCGCCCACAACCCCGATGGACGCGCGCCCAGACACTTTCAGCGTCCGCAGCGAGAACGCGGTGGATCGTGGCGCGGCTGACGCCCGCGATCCGTGTATCACCTCGGCTGATGCTTGACATTTCGGCTCCGGCTGATGGCGCCGCCTTCCGCGCCGGGCCAGCACGGTTGCGCTGGCCGCCGCCTGAACGCCAAACGCGTGCTCCCGATCGCGGTGTTTTCCGCCTTGGTGGCGAGGAGTTGGGGTACACCTTGCCACATGAGAGATATGTCACGGCGCTCATTTGGACGGCTGGCGGCGGGATTAGGCACGGTCAGCGCGGCCGGGCTGGCGACCGCCTGCAGCCCGAAACGCGCTCCCTCACCGTCCACGCCCGCCCGTCCTGCACCCCCGTCGGGCCCAGGTGTGGGCCTCGTGCTGTCACACGAACAATTCCCGACGGCCCAGCTGGTCGACCAAGCCCAAGCCGCCGAGCAGGCCGGATTCCGCTACCTGTGGGCCAGCGACCATATCCAGCCGTGGCAGGACAACGAGGGCCATTCGATGTTCCCGTGGATCACCCTGGCATTGGTGGGCCAGCGAACCAAAAGGGTCCCTTTCGGCACGGGTGTGACCTGCCCTATCTACCGCTATCACCCGACCACGGTTGCCCACGCGTTCGCCTCGCTTGCGGTCCTCTACCCTGGGCGGGTATTTCTCGGTCTGGGAACCGGCGAGCGGCTCAACGAGCAGGCCGCCACCACACAGTTCGGGCCGTATCGAGAGCGTCATGACCGCTTGGTTGAGGCCATCCAGCTCATCCGGCAACTGTGGAGTGGTCAGCGAATCTCGTTCCAGGGCCGCTATTTTCAGACGAACCAGCTCAAGCTTTATGACGTGCCGTCGTCACCGCCACCGATCTTCGTGGCGGCGGGAGGCCCGAAAAGCGCGCACCTGGCCGGGCAGTACGGCGACGGCTGGATCGCTGAGGCTGGCAGCATGAAAGACCAAAAGCTGGTAACCGCCTTCACTAAGGGCGCGCGGGATTCCGGTCGCGATCCCGCCACCTTGGGCAAACGAGCCGAGATGTTCGCTGTCGTCGGCGATCAAAACGAGATCAACCGCGCCGCCGAACTGTGGCGGTTCACCGGCGGCGCCGTCGACCAACCCAATCCGGTCGAGATCCAGCGCGCGGCACAGGTCAACCCGCTAGACAAGGTGGTCTCCGGCTGGACGACGGGCACCGATCCGGCGACCCACATCGGCGCGGTGCAGGCCGTTCTCGATGCCGGCGCAACGCCGTTCGTGCATTTTGCCCAGCAGGACCCAACTGCCGCGATCGAGTTCTATCGCACCCAGGTGCTGCCACGGCTGCACTGATCGCACAGACGGCCGCAGGAATATTCCCCGGGCGTCCCGCGGTCTGGTGACGACAGCGAACACGATCCAAAAGGCGATCCGGCGCTACGGGCCGGATTCGGCCAGCCAACCGCCTAACCGAGGCGACGCAACCCGGTCCCGACGGGGCGGGTGCGGCGCTTGAAACGTTCTATTTCGCTTTCAACCAGCGCGACAGTGAAGCGCTGCGCCGGGTGTGGGCCGTTGACCATCCGGACCACCCGCTACTTCCGCTACCAGGACGGGTCGTGGAGGCAATACCACTACCACGGCAGCATCGACGACCCAGCGGCGCTGCGCGCCTATCAAACAACCGTCCGATGACACTAGCTTGGGTGCTCCGTTATCGCGCGAGCACGGCGTCGAGGTAGGTCACGTCAGCGAAGGCGGCGGCGACTTCGTCATCGGGATAGACGAAGCCGTTGGCCGCATGCATCTCCGCGACCGTGCGGTGGGAAACCTGCCAGCCATCCCGGGTCAGGTGCTCGATGATGTGGCTGCGTTCGCCGTGGTAGACGAGCTCGTTGAAGTCGATGTCGAACCCGAGCTCAGCCATCCTCTGGTGATGTTCGCGCCACGGCCCGTGCGCGAAAATGGCGGTGTCGGGCACGAATTCGCACGCCACCCGGCTCCCGGCCGCACTCAACGCGGTGATGTGCTCGAACAGCGCGTCTTGGGCATCGGACGGCAGATATACCACCAACCCCTCGGCACTCCACGCCGCGGCGGCGTGCGGGTCGAATCCGGCGCCCAGCAGCGCCGCCGGCCAATCGTCGCGCAAGTCCACGGCCACGGTCCGCCGCTCTGCTGTGGGCTCGGCGCCGAGATCGGCCAGCGTCGCGGTCTTGAACTCGATGACCTGCGGCATATCGACCTCGTAGACGACGGTGCTCGCCGGCCATGGTAAGCGGTAGGCGCGCGCATCCAGGCCGGCCGCCAGGATGACCGCCTGGCGGATTCCACTTGCTGTCGCGTCGGCAAAGTACTTGTCGTAGAAGCGGGTTCGGACGGCCATGCCCCTGGCCATCCGGTCCGCGTCGAATTCGGAGTCCTCGTCGACCGGGATCTCCCCGTTGACCAGGCGGATAAAGATATCCATACCGACCGCGCGGACCAGCGGTGCGGCGAACGGGTCGTCGATCAACCGCCTGTCGGTGGCGAGCGCCCGCTGGGCGGCAACCATCGTCGCCGTGGCCCCGACGCTCGTCGCGAGATCCCAGCTATCGCTCTCGGTACGCACCATCCGGTTCCCTCATCCCGACGTCTCAGCAATATAGATAGGCTAGGTCAGTACCACGGGCGCCGGTTCATGCAGGCGGGACCACCCTCGACCGCAATCAGCGCGCCCTTGACACTACCGAAGGCCCATTAGCTACTATCTGCGTATGCATGCAGGTAATGGACACGTCCGCTTGCCGGACGACCAGGTTGGTCTGGTCGTCGAGGTGTTCCGGATGTTGGCCGACGCTACCCGCGTGCAGGTGCTGTGGTCGTTGGCCAACCGCGAGATGTCGGTCAACGAGCTTGCCGAGCACGTGGGCAAACCGGCGCCGTCGGTCTCGCAGCACCTCGCCAAGCTGCGCATGGCCCGTCTGGTGCGCACCCGCAGGGAAGGGACCACTATCTTCTACAGCCTGGAAAACGAGCATGTGCGCCAGCTCGTCGTCGATGCCGTCTTCAACGCCGAGCACGCCGGTCCCGGAGTTCCGCGCCATCACCGCGTCGACGGTGGGCTCCAGGCAGTTGCCGAGCCATCGCCACTGCCGGGTAGGCACCCAACGACCGGCAGCGGATGAGCGAATCACCAGCCAGCACAACATATTTCAGATGCAGGAGACGATGACCATGACAGAGCAGCACGCCCACGACGTGCCGCATTCGCACGAACATCGGCACGGCGAGCTGGCTCACACACACGCGCACACCACCCATGAGCACGAGCATGTCGAGCACGAGCACTCGCACACCCACGATGACGGGACCGAGCACACCCATGCGCATGTGCATCAGTCCGGCCTCGAGGAAGTTCACAACGACGCTCACGGGTAACGCCGCGCGCCTGTGCGTGTTTCCGTCATCGCGATGACGACGCGTACTTCGCTACCCGCGAGATCCTGCTGGACGAGATGGCGACTGCCCGGTTGGATGCGCATACGCATCCTGCTCAGTCAGCCACCAGCGGCGCGCAGGTGTCAATCCACCCCGGGGCAATAGTGCTTCGGGTTGTCGCGCTCGTCGAGCGGAGGCAAGTTGCGCGCCGGTGTGTGCACCAGCGGTGCGTCGGCCGGCGTGCGCCCGGTGGCGCGATCCCAGCCGGCACGGGCCCGCGGGTGCATCCGGGCCCGGCGCGGCAGACACGCGAAGACGAGACGGATCATGTCGCCGAAGCGGCGGTGCAGCCATTCGTCGCGGCACGACCACGTATAGCCCATCAGCTCGCGCACCGGCGGATCGTAGAGACCGACGGTCAGCCAGACGAAGAACGGCGCCAGCAGTTTGCGCTGTGCGGCCCACAGCCAATCCGGAAGCCGTTGGGCAAAGGGGGGTTTGGGCAGTTCGGTCAGATCGAGCACAGCACGCGCCGCCCGGTTGTTCTCTAGCACGTTTCGGCACATGTGATCCCAATAGGCCTGGAATTTCTCCCAGGTGTTGGGCACCGGTCGCATGCTCATGCCGTACATCCGATACCACTCGACATGTTCGTCGAACAGCTGGCGCTTCTGCGCCTCGGTCAGACCACCGCAGAACCGTTCGGCCACATGCAGAGTGCCGACGAAGAAGGTCGCGTGGGCCCAGTAGAAGACATCGGGGTTCAACGCGTGATAGCGGCGGCCTTGAGCGTCGGTGCCCTTGATGGCGATGTGGTAGTCGCGAACCGCGTCGCCGGTCATGGGCGCGCGATCGCCGTCGAAAACCACTCCACCGATCGGGTAGAGCGATCGCAGCAGCCGCGGCCAGCGTTCCCGAAAGAACGTCGAGTGGTCTTCGACCGCCGCACCCAGTTGGGGGTGCATGTTTTGCATGGATCCCGCCCACGGGCCTTGCAGCATGCCGCGCCAATCACCGAAGTACCGCCACGTCAGCGAATCCGGGCCCAGCGGGCGCGGCGGTGCGTCATATCCCAACGGCGACACCCGGCAGCCGACCGCCACGCCTTCGAATCCCGTGTCGCCGGGGTCGCCGCCGCTGGTCAGCGGGCGCGCCTCAGACGTATCTTGAGTCACTGGTGAGGTTTCCTGTCGGCGTCAGCAATCCTGACTACATGCGTTGTCACTATGGAGCTTAGGAGTCATGTGGCTTCCGGTCAACGACGGGGCCGCTGGTCCGGCGTACCCCTGGAGGATCGCCAGGCCCTGCGCCGGGACAAACTCGTCGCCGCCGGCGTGCAATTGCTCGGCGGCGAAGCCGGACCGGAACTGACCGTCCGCGCGGTCTGTCGCGAGGCCGGCCTGACTGAGCGCTACTTCTACGAAAGCTTCACTGACCGTGACGAATTCGTGCGCGCCGTGTACGACGACGTCTGCACGCGCGCCATGTCGACCCTGATGTCGGCGGGCACCCCGCGGGAGGCCGTCGAGCAATTCGTCGAGCTGATGGTCGACGATCCGGTGCGCGGGCGCGTACTGCTGCTGGCACCTGAGGTTGAGCCGGTACTCACCCGGTCCGGCGCCGAATGGATGCCGAGCTTCATCGAGTTGCTACAGCGCAAGCTGACGCGAATCGGGGATCCCGTGCTGCAAAACATGGTCGCCACCAGCTTGATCGGCGGTCTGACCGCTCTTTTCACCGCGTACCTGAACGGCCGGCTGGCGGCTACCCGCAAACAATTCATCGACTACTGCGTCGATATGCTGCTCAGCATTGCCGCGACGTATGAGCTTCGCGAGGAGGCGGGCCGCCCAGCAGTGGGCCGCGGGGGTACTACCCGCTAGCGAGCGCGAGTCGAGCCAGACGCCCGACATGCCACACGCCCGGCGAAACTTGATGCTACCGGGATACACAGATATATTGACTGCTACCAATGGGTACAGATAACTGGAGGGACCATGTCAGCAGAGCTGACCGACCTGCAGCTGTTGCACGAGCTTGAGCCGGTCGTCGAGAAGAACCTGAACCGGCATTTGACCATGCACAAGAACTGGAATCCGCACGACTACATCCCGTGGTCGGACGGCAAGAACTTCTACGCGCTCGGCGGGCAGGACTGGGAGCCCGAGCAGTCCAAGCTCTCCGACGTCGCGCAGGTGGCGATGGTGCAGAACCTGGTCACCGAGGACAACCTTCCGGCGTATCACCGCGAGATCGCGATGAGCTTCGGCATGGATGGCGCCTGGGGGCAGTGGGTCAACCGCTGGACCGCCGAGGAAAACCGGCACGGGATCGCGCTGCGCGATTATCTCGTCGTAACAAGGGCGGTCGACCCGGTCGAGTTGGAGAAGCTTCGCATCGAGGTGGTCAACAGAGGCTTCAGCCCGGGCCAGAACCACCAGGGCGGACTCTTTGCCGACAGCCTGTTCGACTCGGTTCTTTACGTCACCTTCCAGGAGCTGGCGACCCGCGTTTCGCATCGCAACACCGGTAAGGCCTGCAACGAGACGATCGCCGACCAGCTGCTGACCCGGGTATCGCAAGACGAGAACCTGCACCAGATCTTCTACCGCGACGTCAGCGAAGCCGGCATCGACATCGCGCCCAACCAGGCGATGAAGTCGCTGCACAAGGTGCTGCGCAACTTCCAGATGCCCGGCTTCCTGGTGCCCGAGTTCCGCCGCAAGGCCGTGATCATCGCGGTCGGCGGCGTGTACGACCCGCGCATCCACCTCGATGACGTGGTGATGCCGGTGTTGAAGAAGTGGCGCATCTTCGAACGTGACGATTTCACGGGTGAGGCCGCGCGGATGCGCGACGATCTCGGGCTGCTGATGAAGGAGCTCGAGGAAGCCTGCGACAAGTTCGAGGTGTCCAAGCAGCGCTACCTCGAGCGGGAGGCCCGCAGGGCCGAGAGGATCACCGCCAACCGGGTGCTCCACACCGCGGGGACGCTGCGGATGAGCCGGCGGTAGCCGGCGTTGCGGATCGGCCCGATCACACTGCGCAGTCCGGTGGTGCTGGCCCCGATGGCCGGTGTGACGAACGTCGCATTCCGGACGCTGTGCCGTGAGCTGGAGCGGTCCAAAGCCGGGACGGTCAGCGGCCTGTACGTGTGCGAGATGGTGACCGCGCGCGCCCTCGTCGAGCGGCATCCCGCCACCATGCACATGACGACGTTCTCCCCGGACGAGTCGCCGCGATCGCTGCAGCTCTACACCGTCGACCCGGCTACCACGTACGCGGCCGTCAGGATGGTCGGCGACGAGGACCTGGCCGATCACGTCGACATGAATTTCGGCTGCCCGGTGCCGAAGGTGACGCGGCGCGGCGGCGGGGCGGCGCTGCCATTCAAACGGCGGTTGTTCGGGCAGATCGTCGCGGCGGCCGTGCGCGCCACCGCAGGCACCGGCATCCCGGTGACCGTCAAGTTCCGGGTCGGTATCGACGACGACCACCACACCCACCTCGAGGCCGGCCGCATCGCCGAATCCGAAGGCGCCGTCGCAGTCGCGCTACACGCCCGCACCGCGGCGCAGCGCTACTCCGGCACCGCGGATTGGGAGCAGATCGCCCGGCTCAAGCAGCACGTACGCACGATTCCGGTACTCGGCAACGGGGACGTCTTCGACGCCAGTGATGCGCTGACCATGATGGCCGTCACCGGGTGCGACGGCGTTGTCATCGGCCGTGGCTGCCTGGGCCGGCCCTGGCTGTTCGCCGAGCTGTCGGCCGCCTTCACCGCCAGTCCGACACCAACCCCGCCCACACTCGGGGAGGTCGCCGCCATCATCCGCCGGCACGGCATGCTGCTAGCCGCGCATTTCGGCGAAGACAAGGGCATGCGCGATCTCCGCAAGCACATCGCCTGGTATCTGCACGGTTTCCCGGCGGGGTCCGAGCTGCGGCGGGCGTTGGCGCTGGTCAAGACACTCGATGAACTCGACTTCCTGCTGGACCGGCTGGACGCCGACGTGCCGTTCCCGGCCGCGGCGACCGGGCCGCGGGCCCGGCAGGGTTCACCCGCCCGGGTGGCCCTGCCCGACGGCTGGCTGACCGACCGCGACGACTGCACGGTGCCGGCGGGGGCGGACATTATGCACTCGGGTGGCTGAATCGAGACGGTCTCGACACCACGTCTGGCCGGATGTCTCAGTACGATGCGGAACTTGTTGCAGATCGACCGCAACACCAACAGCACACCGACCAAGCTGCCCGATGATCTGGCAGTCACTAACGCCGCAGACACCACCTGCGAATAGCCGATATCAGGCTGACCTCTCGCGGCATTCATCGGCAATTCATGAGCCACTTGCTGCTCTTTTGAAGGTTGACAACGTAGTCTGAACGACATGCGGACCGCCTACCAAGAACAACTCTCGGCGTTAACCAACCTGCTCGGCGAGATGTGCGGGCTGGCCGGGGTTGCCATGGAACGCGCAACGCAGGCCTTGCTGCACGCCGATCTGGTGCTGGCTGAGCAGGTAATCTCCGACCACGATGAAATCTCGACGCTTAGCGCCCGTGCCGAGGAAAGCGCTTTCGTGCTGCTTGCGTTACAGGCGCCGGTCGCCGGTGACCTGCGGGCAATCGTGAGCGCTGTCCAGATCGTCGCCGACATCGACCGGATGGGCGCGCTGGCCCTGCATGTCGCCAAGATTGCCCGCCGGCGTCACCCACAGCATGCGTTACCCGAAGAGGTGAACGGGTACTTTGCCGAAATGGGAAGGGTCGCAGTCGAATTGGGTAACAGCGCGCGAGAGGCGCTGTTGTCCCGTGACCCGCAGAAAGCTGCCCAAATCCGCGAAGAAGACGTCGCGATGGATGATCTGCACCGGCACTTGTTCACCGTGCTGATGGATCGCGAATGGAAGCACGGGGTGGCCGCTGCCGTCGACGTGACGTTGCTGGGCCGCTTCTACGAGCGCTTCGCCGACCACGCCGTCGAGGTGGGGCGCCGCGTCATCTTCCAGGCCACCGGCAGGTTCCCCGAAGACGATGCGGTAGGGGCATCGCGGTAGCGGCGCCTGTCTGTCCAATTGCCCGGCTCTCTCCCGCAAGCGGGCGGTACCCCCACCTCGGGCCGTCGCACGCCCCGCATCGTCGCCGGGCGAGCTAGCCGAAGCGGCCGGAAATGTAGTCCTCCGTAGCCTTCTGGCTCGGGTTGGAGAAGATCTTCTCCGTGTCATCGATCTCCACCAGCCGGCCGGGCTTTCCGATGCACTCCAGGTTGAAGAACGCTGTCTGATCGCTCACTCGCGCAGCCTGCTGCATGTTGTGAGTGACGATGACGATGGTGTACTCCTTTTTGAGTTCGGCGATCAGGTCCTCGATCGCCATCGTGGAGATCGGGTCCAGCGCCGAGCACGGCTCGTCCATCAGCAGCACATCCGGTTGCACGGCGATGGCCCGCGCGATGCACAACCGCTGCTGCTGCCCACCGGACAACCCGCCGCCAGGCTTGTGCAACCGGTCTTTGACCTCATCCCACAGGTTCGCACCCCGCAGCGCGTATTCGGCGGTGTCGTCGAGCACCTTGCGATTGCGCAGACCTTGAAGCTTCAAGCCGGCCACCACGTTGTCACGAACCGACATGGTGGGGAACGGGTTCGGCCGCTGAAACACCATCCCGATCGCTTTGCGCACACCGACCGGGTCGACACCGGGCGCGTAGATGTCGTCGGCGTCGAGCAGCACCTTGCCCTCGACCCGGCCACCGGGGATGACCTCGTGCATCCGGTTCAGTGCGCGCAGCACCGTTGTCTTGCCGCAGCCCGACGGGCCGATGAAGGCCGTCACGCTGCGCGGCAGAATAGACAGCGACACGTCAGCGACCGCGTGAAACGATCCGTAGTAAATGTTGACGTCCTTGAGATCCAACCGCTTGGCCACCGAAGACTCCTAAAACCTCTTGGGGGCAAAGACTCTCGCGACCAACTTGGCCGCGACATTGATGACGGCGACCAGCAGCACCAACGTCACCGCAGCGCCCCACAGCCGGTCGGTGGGAACCGGGTTGGCGCCCGCGCCGGCCGATGTCTGGTCGTACATCATGCCAGGCAGCGATCCCATGAACCCGGTGAACAAGTTGAAGTTCATTGCCTGCGAATACCCCACCAGGATCAGCAGCGGAGCCGTCTCGCCCATCACCCTGGCCAATGCCAGCAGGATACCGGTGATGATGCCGTGCAGTCCCGTCGGAATCACAATCCTGGCAATGGTTTTCCACTTCGGTACTCCCAGCGCATAGCTGGCCTCGCGCAGATCCACCGGGATGATGCGCAGCATCTCCTCGGTCGCCCGCACGATCACGGGGACCATCAACAGCACCAACGCCAGCGACACTGCGAACCCGGAACGGGGAAAGCCCAGCGAGGCCACCCATAGTGCGTAGATGAACAACGCCGCGACGATCGAGGGCACGCCGGTGAGGATGTCGACCATGAAGGTGGTCAGCCTGCCCAGCGGGGTGCCGCCGCCGTATTCGACCAAATAGATGGCGACGAAAACGCCGATCGGAATGGAGATGGCCGCACACACCAGTCCCTGCAGCACGGTGCCGACGATCGCGTGGTAGGCGCCCCCGCCAGCCACGAATGCCGTCATACCCGCCTGCGAATGCGTCCACCACACGCTGGAGGTGACCATCCGGAACCCCTTGTCAATCACCGAGTACAGCACCCACACCAGCGGCACCAGGGCGAGGACCATAGAAAGGGTCACCAGCACGGTCGCGAGGTTGTTCGCGACCCGACGACGCAGGCTGACACCTGCGAACGTGCGCGCCTTGACGGGGCGGTCCAGCATCGCCGTCATCGGGTTCCTTTTCCGGCGACGGCGGCCCGCGCCAGCGCATTGACCACGAACGTGAGCAGGAAAAGTACCAGGCCGGCGGCAATATAGGCGCCGGCCTTGTACTGGTCGTTGAATTCCGATGCGGTGGCTGCGATCTTGCTGGCGAACGTGTAGCCGCCGTCGAACAGCGACCAGCGGAACGCCGTCTGGGTACCACGCAGGATGATCAGCAGCGCGATCGTTTCACCCAGGGCGCGACCAAGGCCCAGCATCGCGCCGCTGATGTAGCCGGATCGTCCGAACGGCAGCACGGTCGTCTTGACCACTTCCCATCGGGTGGCGCCGAGCGCCAACGCCGCCTCGATCTGACTTTCCGGCGTCTGTACGAACACCTCGCGGCTGACCGCGCTGATGATCGGCAGGATCATCACCGACAGGACGATGCCGGCAGTGAAGATGGTGCCGCCGCCTGCCACCGACGCGTTGCCGGTCGCGAACAAGAAAAACCAGCCCAAGTGGTCGTTGAGCCAGGTCGCGACCGGTCGCAGCCGCGGGGCCAGCACGTACAGCCCCCACACACCGTAGATAATCGACGGCACCGCCGCCAGCAGGTCGACTATGTAGGCCAGCGGCCCGACGATGCGCGGCGGTGCGTACTGAGTGAGAAAGATCGCGATGCCGAGAGCCACCGGCATCGCCAGGACTAGCGCGAACAGCGACACGCACACCGTCACCTGGAGCAGGTCGAAGATGCCGAAGTGCATCGCCGAGGTGTCGGTGGTGATCCAGTTGCTTCCGTAAGTGAAAAAGTTCTCTTTGTTGCGCGCCAGGGCCGGTATCGCGCGCCACAGCAGGAACACACCGATCGCGCCGATCAGGACGACGATCAGGACACTGGAACCCTCCGCCAGCCCCCGAAATATCCGGTCGCCCGGGCGTGGTTTGGCTTTCCCCCACGGGCTCAGGGGCGTGGGGCGCGGCTTAGGAAAGGGCGCAGCGACGACTTCAGCCGAACCCGCATCGGCTGGATTTGGGGTTGTCACTGTGGCCACATCCCATCGCTCTTCGCTCTGGCCTCTATCTTCACCGCAAACGCGGTCGCCTGCAGATCAACTACTGAACTATTGGATTGCGTTGACCGCAGCCATCAAACGCTGCTTGAACTTGTCCGGCAGCGGAACATACCCGGCCTGCGAAAGGCCATCCTGCCCGTTATTGGCCGCAACCGTCAAAAACGATTTGACTGCCGCCGAGGTGCCCGGGTCGTAGCCCTTGGAGCACACGATCTCGTAGGTCGCCAGCACCAGCGGGTAGGCGCCGGACTCTTTGGTGCCGTACATCGAGTTCAGATCCAGCACCAGGTCGTTGCCCTGGCCCGCGAACTTGGCGGCATCGATGGCCTTGCCTGCCGCGTCGTCGGTGAGCGGGGCCGCGCCGCTGCCGGTGTCGATCTGCGCATACGGCACATGGGCCTGATCAGCAAAGCCCTTCTCGACATACCCGATGGCGCCCGGTGTCGCCTGCACGGCCTGGACGATTCCCGCTGACTTTTGCGCCCCCTCGCCGACACCGCCCTGGAACTCAGTGCCGACACCTTTGGTCCAGCTCTCCGGAGCGGCGGCGGCCAGGTATTTCTGGAAGTTGTCGGTGGTACCCGACGAATCCGACCGGTAAAGGGGCCTGATCTTCGCGTCGGGCAGGGCGGTGCCGTGGTTGAGGGCCGTAAGTGCCGGGTCATTCCACATCGTGATTTTGCCGCTGAAGATCTTGGCCAGCGCGTCAGCGTTGACGACGAGCTTGTCGATGCCGGCCAGGTTGTAGGCCAGCGCGACCGGCCCGAACACCATTGGCAGGTCCCACGCCGGGTTTCCCTTGCAGCGGTTGGCTGCCGGGTTGATTTGCTGCGCGGTCAGCGGCGAGTCCGCGCCTCCGAAGTCGACATGGCCGGCGATGAACTGCTCGCGGCCCTGGCCCGACCCGGTCGGGTTGTACGACAGGTTCTTGCCCGGGCACAGCTGGCCCCACGTTTGGTTGAATAACGCGATCGCGTTCTGCTGAGCGGTCGAGCCCTCAGAGGTCAGGTCATTCTTGCCGCCGCAGTTAACCGGGCCGGCCGATTTTCCAGCGGCGGCTTGCCCCGCCGTGCCGACGTTCTCGTTACTGCCGCAGCCGGTCAACACCACACTGGCGATCGCGGTCGCTGATACCGCCGCCACGAACGCTTTACCCGCCATGTCGAGCCTCACCTAATCTCGCCTTCTCCGCGCTGTTCCAAGCGCAACTGGATATGCCCGGTACGAAGCTTGCCGGGTTATCCGGAACCTATGCGGCCGTGATGGACAGGACCTCCCTGTCAAGTGAACCCAGGGTAAACAGCCCGGATGATACCCGGTGCCACCGCCGGCTGCGGTCAGCTGCCGGCTCGGACCGCCGCGTAGGCGGTGTCGACGCTGTGCGGGGTGAAGCCCAGGCGCTGGTAGGCCCGTACCGCGGCGATGTTGTCGGACTCGACGTAGAGCATCACCGTGGGTTCGTCCGCGTCGGCCAGCCGCCGCGCCAGCGACGCGACACCGACCGCCGTCAACGTCTGTCCCAGACCGCGGCCCTGCGCCGATGGATCGACGCCGACGACGTAGACCTCACCCAGCCCTGGCCGATCGGGGTGCACTTTGGTCCAGTGAAAGCCCAGCAGCTTGTCCGTCTTGTCGTCAAAGGCCAGAAACAGGCCTTGCGGGTCAAACCACGGCTCATTGCGGCGCTCCACCAGATCGGCGTCCGTCCAGCCGCTTTGTTCCGGGTGCCCGGCGAACGCGGCGTTGTTGACCCGCAGCAGCTCGGCGTCATCGACTGGACCCGCGTAGGTACGGATCCGCACCCCGCCCGGGGCCGCCGGTTTCGGGATATCACGCAGCGAGCGTCGCATCTGCATCAATTCGCGGACCGGCACTAAACCCAGCGCGGACGCGGTCGCCCGGGCGGGCTCCAGCGTGCCGTGCGCCCAGAAATGGTTCTGCCCAGCGGTCTTGGCCAACGCGGCACGCGCCATCGCGGCGCCGATACCGCGCCGGCGGGCCTGCGGGTGAACCACCAACTCCGCCATCGCTGCTGCCGCGTCGCGCGAGCTGAGGTTGAGGTAGCCGATGATGATCTCGCCCCCGCCGCCCGGTCGCTGACCGGTGACCAGCAGGTGCTCGGTGCGCTCGCGGGCGAGTTCCCGCAGCACCTGCTCACCGACGGGCGTTACTCCGTCAAATCCGCTTGCCGCCGTGACGAGTTCGCACACCTGCTGCTGTTCTTCCGCGGTCAGCGCGGAGCGCCAGTCGCGCAGTGTCACTGACTGTGTAACGGGTCGACCAGTGAATCTTGGACGGGCTCGACTTCTTCAGCGTTATCGGACTCGATGCCCGGTGGTCGGCCGCGGGCCGGCCGGACCGCCTTGTAACCCACGTTGCGGACCGTCCCGATCAACGCTTCGTGCTCAGGGCCGAGTTTGGCCCGCAGCCGCCGTACGTGCACGTCGACGGTCCGGGTACCGCCGAAGAAGTCGTATCCCCACACCTCGTGCAGCAGCTGGGCGCGGGTGAACACCCGGCCGGCGTGCTGCGCCAGGTACTTGAGCAGCTCGAACTCCTTGTAGGTGAGGTCCAGCGGACGGCCCCGCAGTCGCGCGGTGTAGGTGCTTTCGTCGATCACCAGCTCCCCAAGGCTCACCTTGCCCATGCTTTCCTGGTTGGCCAGGCCGCCGCGCCGGGCGACTACCAGCCGCAGCCGGGCGTCAACCTCGGCGGGGCCGGTGCTGGGCAACAAGATGTCGTCGAGCCCCCAGTCAGCGTTGACCGCCACCAGCCCGCCTTCGCTTACCACCGCCACCACCGGGATCGACCGTCCCGTGGTGCCCAGCAGACGGCACAGACCGCGTGCGGTCGGCAGATCGTTGCGCGCGTCGACAATCACCACCTCGGCGGTTCCTGCTTCCAGCAAGGAGGAAACGTCCGTCGGCGCCGTCCGCACGGTGTGGGCAAGCAGCGACAATGAAGGCAGGACCGAGTCGACCGCCGGCTCGGCGGTCAGCAGCAATAGATCCAACACGCCCCTCCAGCGTCGTGGGAAAGGCATCTCCCGATTCATAACGCCATGTGCCGTTAACGGACGGCAATGTGCCGTTACCGGCCAGGTCATCTAACGATAGCGTGCTACCTGGTCTTTAGCGTCCATCGGTCTCTGGCGCTTGCTCACACTGTTGTGGTGTCGCGGGTGCCTGAGGTGGGTTGTGCAGGGGTGCTTTCCGGGGTGCGGGCGGCTGGCCAGTGTCCCACACGCACGCTTGGCGCGATGCGGCCCGCTCGGCGGACACAATACGCCAGAATATGCGGGTGCGTAAGGTGCTGATCGGTGTCGGTGCGGCAGCGATCGCCGTGGCAATCACCGTCGTCGGGGCCGTCGGCGTCGACTTCGGCACGAGCATCTACGCCGAATACCGGCTGTCTCGTGCGGTGCGGAACGCAGCAGACCTGGGGTCCGATCCTTTCGTCGCCATCCTGGCATTCCCGTTTATCCCGCAGGCGATGCGGAAGCACTACGACGAGCTGGAGATCAAGGCGAACGCCGTCGACCATGCGATGGTCGGCAAGGCGACGCTGGAGGCCACCATGCACTCGATCGACCTGACTGACGCGTCCTGGCTGCTCAGGCCCGATGCGAAGCTGCCAGTCGGCAAACTGGAGAGCCGCATCATCATCGACTCCGTGCACCTGGGCCGGTACCTGGGAATCAAGGACCTGATGGTTGAAGCGCCGCAAAAGGAGACCAATGACGCCACCGGCGGCACCACCGAATCCGGGATCTCGAGCAGCTACGGGCTGGTGTTCACCGGCACGCCGAAGTCGGCCAACTTCGACAAGCGGGTCAGCGTCTCCGTCGACCTGTCCATGGCCGGCGACGACCGGACCGTTCTGGTGTTCACCCCGACCGGCATCCTGACTGGCCCGGACACCGCCAACCAGCGTGTTCCGGACGATAAGCGCGGCGCGGTGCTGAGTGCCTTCAGCGGTCGGCTGCCTGACCAGAAGCTTCCGTTCGGGGTGGCACCGATCAGCCAGGGGGCGCGCGGCTCGGATGTAATCATCGAAGGCATCACCGAGGGAGTAACGATCACCCTCGACGAGTTCAAACAGTCATGATCACAGCCCGGCGACGATGCGGGCCAGAATCGCCCGCTGAGGAGCCGGGCAATCCAGCTCAAGCCCGGCGACGATGCGGGCCAGAACGGCCCGCTGAGGAGCCGGGCAATTGATAACCGCAATCGTCGCGATCATTGCCGCGTGTGCGCTGGCAGCCGTTGCCGGGTGGCTGCTGACCCGGGGTTCAGGAGACGTCCGGGAAGTCAATCCGGAACCTCGGGAAGCCACCGAATTGGACACCACAGGTCTCGAACTGTCCCGCACCGGACCGACCGTCGTGCATTTCAGCGCCCCGTGGTGTGGGCCCTGCGCCCTCGTCCGCCGCGTGATCAGCCAAGTCTGCGGCGACGTTGGTGACGTGGCCCACATCGAGGTCGATCTGGACGCCAATCCGCTGGCCGCGCGCCAGCTTTCGGTGCTGTCGCTGCCGACGACGGTGATCTTTGACGTCAATGGGCGGCAGCAGTACCGCACCGTCGGCGTCCCTACCGCTGCCGACCTGCGGTCGGCCCTGGAACCGCTGTTGGCTTGACGACCATGTCATTAGGTAAGCTGTCCGACGTGTCAGCCCGCCTGGAGCCTATGCTCACCAAGCGTCGCGCAATCGATTTGTGCCGCATCGCGGGTTGCTGCTGTTGCTGTGGCTGCTGAGTAGCCGCGCCCTCACGCGCCGCGCTCGGAGCAGCCGTTGTGGCGTGCTTCCAGCCCTTCCCGTAGCAACAGGAGTAGCTCTGTGTCAACCACCAACACCATCGCCCAGGTAGATGTGCGGGGGCCGCGGTTTGCTGCCTGGGTCACGACCGCGGTCCTGGCGATCACCCTGCTCATCTCGGGGTTCAGCACGCCGGTCGCCGCCGTCATCCTGGGCCTGCAGGCCGCCGTCTTCGCCGTCGGCGCCCTAGGCGGGCCCCGCCGGCACCCCTACGGGCTGGTGTTTGCCACCGTCGTGGCGCCCCGGCTGGAACCGGTCAGCGAGCGGGAACCGGTGCCACCGCTGAAGTTCGCCCAACTGGTCGGTTTCCTCTTCGCCGTCGTTGGCGTGGCCGGGTTCACCGCCGGCGTCCCGTTGCTGGGTGTCATCGCCACCGCGGCCGCGTTGGCGGCGGCCTTCCTGAACGCGGCCTTCGGCGTCTGCCTGGGCTGCCAGCTCTACCCGCTCGTCGTGCGCCTACGACACATCGTGAAGCCTGCGTAACCCCCTTTTCGTCCAAGCAACCGAAAGGAACCCCCACCATGGCACGTTCCGACGCCCTGGTCTCCGCTGACTGGGCCGAGAGCAATCTCGACAGACCTGGTGTCGTCTTCGTCGAGGTGGACGAAGACACCAGCGCCTACGACGGCGGTCATATCGCCGGCGCGGTCAAGCTGGACTGGCGTACCGATTTGCAGGACCCGGTCAAGCGCGATTTCGTCGACGCTCAGCAATTCTCCAAACTGCTGAGCGACCGCGGTATCTCCAATGACGACACCGTGATCCTCTACGGCGGCAACAACAACTGGTTCGCCGCCTACGCGTATTGGTACTTCAAGCTCTACGGGCACGACAAGGTCAAGCTGCTGGACGGCGGCCGAAAAAAGTGGGAGCTCGACGGTCGCCCGCTGTCCAGCGACCCCGTCAGCAGGCCGGCGACCTCCTACACCGCGGCGCCACCGGACAACAGCATCAGAGCCTTCCGGGACGAGGTCATCGCGGCCATCAACGTCAAAAATCTGGTCGACGTGCGCTCCCCCGACGAGTTCTCCGGCAAGATCCTGGCGCCCGCGCACCTGCCGCAGGAACAGAGCCAGCGTCCCGGGCATATCCCCGGCGCGATCAACGTTCCGTGGAGCAAGGCCGCCAATGAGAACG
>DASPOT010000275.1:0-43139 GCA_035625875.1 Mycobacterium sp.
ACCCCGGCGGTCGCGCGCGCCCGGGTGCAGTAAGCCCGCGTGCAGTAAGTACGTGAAAGCGGGCTTTCGGGCGCATGAGCCGGCTAGCTTCTTGGGTGGCGGGCGGCGCTTCACTCAGGAACGGGCATGGACCTTTTCGAAGGCAAGGCAACGTTCACAGCCGAGCCATCTCGTGAATGTGGGCTCGTTTGCCAGCACTGGGGCGTCGGCGCCGGTGGCATCTGAATGCGACTCACCTGTCAACGATGTCGTGGACTCAGACACCTCCAAGCGCGCTGACTCCGGCTGTTCAGCGGCGACCGGCGGCCGGGGTGAGGCGGGCCATCCCGCGCAGGATCCACGGTGTCCGCCTGGCGATCACCTCCACGGCGCGGTCCGAGCGGCGCATCGCGGTCCGACGGCTGGGGGTCGGCATCGATGCCAGCTCTGCCTCGGCCGATCCCGCCCGCGCGCCGTGGCGATCCACCGCCAAGAGTTGCTAGGTGCCGGGCACGCCGCGCAGCTCGATGCTGCCGCGGTCCTCGAAGCCCGTGCCCGAGCCGACGACCAGGTCACGCACGGTGCGTGAGACAAGGATTTCCCGGGCGCCGGCTTGGCCGCAGATCCGCGCCGCGATGTGTACTGCAATGCCCCCGATGTCGGCGTCGAGCAGCTCGCATTCGCCGGTGTGGATGCCGGCGCGGATCTGGATGCCCAGAGTCTCGGCGTCAGCACGCAACGCCTCGGCGCAGCGGATGGCCTGCGTCGGGCCGTCGAACGTGGCGAGATACCCGTCGCCGGTGCTCTTGACCACCGTGCCACCGAAGCGTTCGGTGAGTTCGGTTGTGATATCACCAAAGCGCTGCAGCACCGCACGCCACCGCTCGTCGCCTGTCGCCGCGGCGTGTTCGGTCGAGGCGACGATATCGGTGAATAGCACGGTGCGCAGGGCGCGATGTGACTGTGCCGGTGCGGCATGGCTGCCGGTGAGGAACTCCTCGATCCCGGTCAGGATCTTGTCGGGCTCGGTAAACCAGGGCGCGTGCTCCGCGCCGTCGACCTCGAGGTACCGCGCGCCGGGAATATGGTCGGCGAGGTAGCGGCCGCACTGCACCGGCATGAGGTCCTCGCGGGCATGGATGACCAGGGTGGGCGCGGAGAGCGTCGGCAGGACCGGCCGGACGTCGATCCGGAGGCTCGATTCGATTGTCGCTCGGAACATCCCCGGGCTGGCGCTCATCCGCTCGAACATTGCGAGTTGGCGTATCGACCGGACCGACGGGAAGAAAACCTTCGCTGTTGCACCGCTGCCCCACGCCGAGTTGGCGACGCGGCTGAATTCCCGGAGGCGGGCGAGCTGCTTCGTCGACGGCGTGTACTTCTCACCGAACTCCGGTAAAAGGCGCGCCCGTAGCTCGGCCGGGTCGCGCTCCAAGTCGTCCCAGCTGGCGCCGGGCAGGGCCGAGAATGAACCGTAAAGGATCGGCGCCCGGGTTCGCTCCGGTCGTTTTGCCGCAAACGCGATGGCCTGTGGGCCGCCCTCGCTCATACCGAAGAGGACGGACTTTCCGAAGCCGACGGCGTCCATCACGGCCTCGATCTCGGCCGCTCGATCTTCGAGCAAACGAACTTTCGGGATGGGGTCCGACAGGCCGACCCCGGCCTTGTCGAACAAGAGGACCCGACAGAACGTGGCGAGCTGATCGAAGAAGGCCTTGAATTCGGGCAGGGTCCAGAACAGCTCGATGTGGGTGACTAGCGGCCCGACGAAGACGAGCTCGACCGGCCCGTCCCCGAAAACCTGATACGCCAGGCTGAGATCGCCGCATGGTGCGTATGACGTTTCCGCCACGGCATGAGCGTACTGCTGTCAAGCGTTACGACTCCCGACTTCGGGCGCAGTTGCGTGCCGCTGGATAGTGCCCTTGACGATGAATTGGGCCGCCCCCGAGGAGAGCAGGGGCGGCCCGATCAACTATCAGACGCGGGCTAGGGCGATCTGGTTCCGCGCGCGCTCGTTTAGCAGTCCGTCGATGCAGGGGATGTCGCATGGCGTAATCTTGGACACCCACGGCGCGGCAGACGACGCTATTTGGCCCGGCAGTCAAGGTTTGGATTGGCATGCCTTGGTTCGGTAAGGCTTGGCATGGCGCGCCGTGGCTTTTCCAGTCGCCAACAGGAGTGATCGCCTAATTTAGCTATGGCTGAGCTATGCGCTGCGGGTGCTCACTGGCGTACGAACCTCGAAATCGCCGAGCTCGGGCTTGCGCAGCAGCTCGCGGTGGCGCTCGGGAATCCACGGGAACAACTCAGGTAGCCCGCCCTTGCCGAGGTACCAGCTACTGCAGCCGGTGACCCAAACCGTCTGCGGGATCGCGGCTTTCATGCTCGCGTTGTACTGCCGTGTCGCCTCAATGGTCGGGGCCGCCGCAGCCACACGCCCGTCGCGGATTTGCTTGATCCACCAAAGCGCGTAGTCGGCTTGATCCTCAGCGATCGGAACCAGCGACTGGTTGCCGATCGGCGAGTGCGGGCCCATCATCATGAACATGTTGGGGAAGCCCGGAACCGCGACCGATCGGTATGCGTACGGGCCGTCCGCCCATGCTTGATCGAGGGTGACGCCGTTCTCGCCGAGGATTTGCATCGGTTGCACGTATGCGTGCGCGTGGAAACCGGTGGCAAGGATAAGCATATCTAGTTCGTGCAGGACGCCGTCGGCCATGACGACACCTTTCGGCTCGATGTGGTCGATCGGCTCCGTCACAATGTCGACGTTGGGTTTCTGCACCGCGCGGTAGAAGTTCGCGGCGAGGATCTGCCGTTTGCACATCGGTTCGTATTTCGGTGTGAGCTTTCGTCTCAGGGCAGGGTCGCGCACCGACAGTCGCAAGTTCCACCTGCACCCAATCCGGACTACGCTGCGTTGCCACCCCCGCTGAATGGGCGCCCGGCCAAGGAATCGCCGTATAAAAACTTCCCAGAACCGGTAGGCGAGCGTATTCAGCAGCGGCCAGCGCCGCAATGCTGTTCGGGTCAGAGCCGAATAACGCGGGTTCGGCCATGGGAAGATCCACTGCGCGGTGCGCTGAAAAACGGTGAGCTGGCGAACATTTCCGCCGAGCTCGGCGGTAATTTGCACGCCGGTGGAGCCAGTACCGATCACGCCGATGCGCTTGTCCGGCAACGACACTGAGTGGTCCCAGCGCGACGAATGAAACATTGGTCCGGCAAAGCGGTCCAGCCCAGAGATGTCCGGGTAGCGAGGCACCCGAAGGACTCCCGTCGCGGTGATCAGCACGTCAAAGGACTCCTCGCGTCCGTCGGCGATGATCCACCACATCCCGCGGGCGTAGCTAGCCGAGACCACCTCGGTGCCGAACCGGATGTGCGGCCTGATGCCTCGTTCGTCGGCGACTTGCTTGAAGTACCCCTGCACCTCCGGCCCTGGGGGCAACAGATGGGTCCAGTCCGGATTTGGCCGGAACGAGTAGCTGTAGTAGCGGGACGGGATGTCGCACGCCAGGCCGGGATACGTGTTGTCTCGCCAGGTCCCGCCGACCTCGGAGGCCTTCTCGAAAATCGTGAACGAGTCGATACCGGCCTCTTGGAGCTTGATCGCCATGCAGATCCCCGACATCCCCGCCCCGACGATCGCGACTTTAGGACTGATGCGGCGTGATTGTGGTACCTCGATCGCATCCGGTTCGGGAATCGATACCGCCATCGTGTCCTCCGCTCAGGATTGGTCCGCACGAGTCTGCCGACGATACCCCCCCTGACGAGGCGAACGTACCGTCAGTCGCCACCGCGGCGCACGAGCAGTGGACTACCTGTTTCGACGCCGAGGGCCTGGCAACGTGAAGACCGTCGTCTATGTGCGATGCGGGCGGACCGAGCGACGCGACACTTGCCCCAGTTGCTTTGTGTCCAGCGACGAGTCACGTGTTCGACGCTGAATCCAGCTTTTCCGGGCTGCGGGTGCCGGCCCGCGAGTGATGATCCAGCCGAGGTTTTTGACCGCCGTGCCCGTCGTGAGCTGTTGGCAGATGCCAGCGATCATTCCAGCCCAGGGTCCATGAGCCGCAATTTCTTGCGTGCCTGCTTTTGGCAGGATCGATTCTCGTGACCGGCAACGACGATATGTTCCTTGATGCTGTGGCAGACCGGCTTGCGGGCTTGGCCGGCGTGCGCGCGGTGACCCTCGGCGGCTCGCGAGCCTTGGGCATCCATACCGCCGATAGCGACTGGGACCTGGCGGTGTACTACCGGGGCAGCTTCGACCCGGCCGACCTGCGCGCGATCGGCTGGGCTGGCGAGGTCTTCGAGATCGGCGACTGGGGTGGCGGGGTGTTCAACGGCGGTGCGTGGCTGACGATCGACAACCGGAAGGTCGATGTGCTTTACCGCGACCTCGACGTCGTTGAACATGAACTTGCTCAAGCGCGGCAGGGTCGGTTCCATTGGGAACCGCTGATGTTTCACCTCGCGGGCATCCCCAGCTATCTGGTGGTTGCCGAACTCGCGATCAACCGGGTGCTGCGGGGGAGGCTGCCGCGCCCGGATTATCCCGAGGCGCTGCGTGAGTCAGCCCCGGCGTTTTGGCGCCACCGCGCGGCCCAGACACTGAGTAACGCCAAGAACGCTTACGTGCAGCGTGGACTATTGACTGAGGTGGCCGCGGCATTGGCTATCGCGGCGATGAACACCGCGCACGCCGTGCTGGCCGCACGGGGTGAATGGGTCATCAACGAAAAGCGGCTGCTGCAGCAGGCCGGGCTACGCGGCATGGACGCTATTGTGGCCAGGCTGAGGCCCGACCCCGAGACGTTGGCGCACGAAGTCGCCGACGCCGAGGCACTGTTAGATGCCTCCTAGCTGTGGAGATCGATCCCAGCCAGGTCACAGAGGTTTGTTCGGGGCATACAGGTTGAGCACCGGGAGTAGCGATTCGGCACTTACGGTGGCGAGCTCGGCGGCAACGGCGCGTATGAAACTGGACTACACCGACACTGGTCACAAGTTCGCGACCCTCGCCGGGAACGGTGACACACTCTGGACATCTCCGACAGGCACCGATGTGCAGGTCCGCAACGAGGCGATGCAGCCGATCGGCAGCCCGCTACACCACGACAGAGACGTATCAGCGCTCGGGTTCAGCCCCGACGGTCACCGCATCGCCACGGGCAGCACCGACCACAAAGTCCGGATCTGGGATGCGGACACCGGCCGACCGATCGGCGCACCGCTGCAACACGACGGCACGATCCTTGCCATCATCTTCTCGCGTGATGGGCAAACGATGGCGGTCGCAGATTTCAACCAATCAGTGCGACTGTGGGATGTGAACAGCGGCAAGCCCATCGGCGAGCCGATGCACCAGGACGGCTTGATATTCGGTGTCGCGTTCAGCTCGGACGGTCGGCTGTTGGTCCAACCCGGTGTCCAATGCGATCTACCACCGCATCGGCTTCCTTCCGATCGGTCAGCGATTTAGCACGTATCGATTTCACCGAACCGATGTAGCTTCCGGCGAAGCGCCAGGAAGTAGAGAAGCATCCCACCGGGCTGATAAAAACGCGGCGAACATAGGAAATGAAGCGTTCCGTGAGACAAACTGGCCGCCAGCGCTGTGAGACCGGATGGGAAACGCCCAGGTTACGACATGCGCGAGATGCCATCGAAGCTGAGAACCTAGTGGGGATCGATCAGCGCGCCGTTGCCAGGATTTGGGTCCTTATCGAGGGACGCTGATCACCGAGCCGCCGGCCGGTGAGCACTTTGAGAACCTGGAGTGAGGGTCGATTCCTAGTTGTAGATTGTGCCCCGGCCGGTTGGTGGGGTCGCCTGTAGCGCTTATGGGATGTCGTGCCGGTCGAGCATTGATCCATTAGGTCGCCGCCTGGTGCCCTCAGGCTCGAAACAGGTTGTGTGAGAACCGACGAAAGGGCGGTGATCGATGATCTTCATCGGCGACGACTGGAGCGAAGACCACGATGATGTGTATCTGATGGACGAGGCCGGACGGCGGCTTGCCTCACGGCGGCTACCCGAGGGACTGACCGGCATCCGCCAGCTGCACGAACTGATCGCCGGGCACGCGGAGGAGCCCACCGACGTGGCGGTTGGCATTGAAACCGATCGCGGCCTATGGTGGGTGCGCTGAGCGCGGCCGGCTATCGGGTGTATGCGATCAACCCGATGGCGGTGGCCCACTACCGCGACCGTCACCACGTCTCGGGCGCCAAATCCGATGCCGGCGATGCCAAACTGCTGGCCGATCTGGTGCGTACCGACCGGCACAACCACCACCCGATCGCCGGCGACAGCCCCGACGCGGAGGCGATGAAAGTCCTTGCCCGGGCCCATCAGAGCCTGATCTGGTCACGGACCCGCCACACCAACGCGATGCGCAGCGCGTTGCGCGAGTATTACCCGGCCGCGCTGGTGGCCTTCGACGACCTGGCCCACCGCGACGCCCTCGGGGTGCTCGATCGTGCCCCCACCCCCGTCCAAGGCGCCCGCCTGCCCTTGACCGCCGCCCAGTCCGCGCTCAAACGCGGTGGGCAAAAACGCAATATCGCCGCGCGCGCCTGCCAAATCCAGACCGCGCTATGATCCGAGCAACTGGCCACCCCAGCCCCCGTCGCCGCGGCCTTCGGCGCCACCACCCGCGCCACCGTCGGCATCATTACCGAACTCAACCGCCAAATCAGCGAGCTCGAGACCGCCTTGGCTGAGCATTTTGAAACACACCCGGACGCCGACATCTACCGCTTCCCTGCCAGGACTAGGTGACGTGCTCGGCGCCCGGGTGCTCGGTGAGTTCGGGGACGACCCGAACAGCTACACCGACGCCAAGTCTCGCAAAAACTACGCCGGAACCTCACCCCTAAACAGTGGCATCCGGAAAGAAACGGGCCCGTGTTGGCCCGCCACGTGCGCAACCGACGCCTCGATGACGCCATCGACCAATGGGCCCTCTGCGCCATCTCCACAAGCCCCGGCGCACGGGCTTTCTATGACCAAGACCGCGCCGCCGGCGACACCCACCACCAAGCCCTGCGCGCCCTGGGTAACCGCCTCGTGGGCATCCTGCACGGCTGTCTACGCCACCACCGCCCTTACAACGAACACACCGCCTGGGCACACCGCATGGCCGCCGCGGCTTGATGCGATGAAGGGGCGGGGCCTCCGCTCCTCGTGATGTCCCCGGCGGATGCTGGGGGTGTTCACTTTCCACGAACCCACGGGAGGCCCCTATGGACGAGTATGACGGTAGGCAGTTCGTCGGGATCGATCTGCATCGGCAGCGATCGGTGGTGGTGCGTCAGTCCGAATCCGGTGAGCAGCTGTCGGCGGTGCGGATCATCAACGATGCGGTCGCGTTGCAACTGGAGCTTGAGCAAGCTGGCGCCGACCCCGAGGTGGTGCTGGAAGCGACGTACGGCTGGTACTGGGCGGTCGATGTGCTGCAGGCCGGCGGAGCGCGGGTGCATGTGGCGCATCCGTTAGGAGTCAACGGGTTCCGGTACCGTCGAGTGAAAAACGACGTGCGCGACGCCGCCGATCTGGCCGATCTGCTGCGGATGGGCCGACTGCCCGAGGCCTGGATCGCCCCGCCCCAAACGCGTGAATTGCGGGAGCTGGTGCGCTATCGCGCCAAGCTGGTGGCGATCCGATCCGGATTGAAGGCCCAGATCCATGCGGTACTCGCCAAAGCCGGCGTGTTGATCGCGGTGTCGGACCTGTTCGGACTCAGCGGTCGGCAACGGCTGGCGAAGGTGCCGTTGGGCCCCGCCTACGCCGAACGAATCCGCTCGTTGCTAGAACTCATCGACATCCCCGATAGCCACCAAGCGCATTTCGCCGCGATGATCGCCGAACGGCTGGACACCCACTGCGGCTATCAAGCGATCCGGCAAGTGCCCGGCATCGGACCGACGCTGGCGGCGGTGTTGGTGGCCGAGATCGGTGACGTGCACCGCTTCGCGGACCCCGCCCACCTGTGCTCATGGGCCGGGCTGACCCCGCGCCACCGCGAGTCCGACACCGTCGTGCGCCGCGGACACATCACCAAACAAGGCTCGAAAGCGGTTCGTTGGGCGGTGATCGAGGCGGTGCAGCGCCACCCGACGACGGCCAAGATCTGGGCCGACAAACACCGCATCGAAGCTCGCCGCGGCACGAACATCGCCAAGGTCGCCGCGGCACGCAAACTGCTCACGCTGGTCTACTACGGGCTGCGCGACGGCCAGATCCGCGCGCTGGACCGGGCCAGGGCGGCGTGAGCACTCCGCACGCAACCGCGCGCGGCCGCTTTTTGTCATGACCCCCGACCCATCGGCGTGGTCGTCCGCTTGATTGACCCCGCGTGTTGCCACCGCACCGCTCCATGCCCACACAGCTGGGCGAAGGGATGACCGGCAGCCGGACCAATCCGGCCCTGCCCCAACGTATCTGCGCCATCACGGCTTGGAGAAGGCCCCACACAATTCCGCCGCTGCTCTTCCGGCATCCGCCGACAGCATGCATCGGGCCGGCCCGGCATCAAGACCGTTCGTCCTCGCTACGCTGCGGGCGCTCCGTCTTGACCCCGGTCCTTACCCGACGCTGCCTACACGGAGGCCGAAAGCCAGCAAAACCACTGGTCAATAACCTGTTGACAGAGCCCCGCCCCTTCAGGGATGACAACTTACGACCCTGGGATGTCTACAGTGTCATCGCGATGGACGTCCGAACTGTGTAAAGCGCAGCTCAGCGACGGGCCCGCTCCGGACCCTGTCAGGATTGAACTGACGACCGCTCGCTTACGGGGCAGCCCCGACAACCGGTCGTCGATCCTGAGATGGCCCGGATCCGGAGGTAACTCGACATGGCCAGCACCACAACGGGTTACGACGTCATCGTGGTCGGATTGGGCGGTATGGGAAGTGCCGCCGCCTATCATCTGGCCGCCCGGGGACGCCGGGTGCTCGGCCTAGAGCGGCATGAGCCCGCCCACGACAAGGGATCCAGCCACGGCGGGTCTCGGATCATCCGCCAGTCATATTTCGAGGACCCCGGTTATGTTCCGCTGTTGCTGCGGGCCTACGAGCTGTGGGAGAAGCTGGCTGCCGACTCCCAACGCGACGTTTACCGACTCACCGGGGGCCTTTTCATCGGACCACCGGACTGCCTGATCGTATCCGGTAGCCTGCGTGCCAGCCGCCAATGGGATCTGCCGCACGAGTTGCTCGACGCCGCCGAGATCACCGCCCGGTTCCCGAACTTCACGCCCCACCCGGAAGATATCGCGCTCTACGACGCCAAAGCCGGGTTCGCGCGACCGGAGCTGACAGTGCGCGCACATCTCGAAATCGCCGAAAAAGCTGGGGCCACACTGCGGTTTGGTGAACCCGTGCTGGATTGGGACCAGACCGCCGCGGGGATGCGGGTCATTACGGGTCGTGGGTCTTACACCGCTGCGCAGTTGGTGATCTGCCCGGGCGCCTGGGCCCCGCAGGTGCTGTGTCAGTTCGGTGTTCCCATCACCGTGGAACGTCAGGTGATGTACTGGCTGGACCCGATCGGCGGTGTTTCGGGGTTCGAGGATCACCCCATCTTCATCCACGAGAACGCCTCAGGCATACCCATATACGGCTTACCGGCGATCGACGGACCGCGGGGCGGTGTGAAAGTCGGCTTCGCCCGCAACGGAATCGCCTGTACGCCGGACACCATCGACCGGGTGGTGCACGAGCGGGAAATCAGCGAGATTAGGGCGCGGGTCGCTGAGTTGTTGCCGGCGCTGGCGGGCAAGTGCCTGCACGCGGCGACCTGCATGTACTCCAATACACCCGACCGGCACTTCGTGATCGGGCGCCACCCGCACTGCGCCGACGTCATCATGGCGTGCGGATTCTCCGGGCACGGCTTCAAATTCGTTCCGGTGGTCGGCGAGATCCTCGCCGACCTGGCCATCGATCGGGCCACCGACCACCCCATCGCGTTGTTCGACCCGCAGAGATTGCCGACCGCATGACCGCTACCGGGCGGCCGTCGGCGTTGGCGACGATCCCGGGCGGTGCCGGCACATGAGCCCTTATTCCTGGCATGACGTCGTCGGCTGTCCGTGCGGGTGTCAACACCCGCAGGAGAAGTTGAATCAGCCCCGGCATGTGCTGCGAAGTGCGCCGAGCGCCCCTAGCGAGTACGGGGGTAAAGTCGAAGTACCAGGATCAGCGGGGGGCCTGCGCCGTCTCGTTCCCAACCAGAACTTCATAGAGTCCAGCTAATCCCGGAGTGTAACGCCGCAGGCTTGTGCGGCGATGAGATGTGTGGTTGGCAGCCCGGGCGGTATGCTGCTCCCGCAAACCGCGGGCGGGCAGCAAACTACCTCGGAGGAGCAGTGGACATCGTACTTGGTGTGTCGATGGCACCAACGACGGTCCGCACGGTGCTGGTGGAGGGCGAGAACGCGGACGGCGTCACCGTCGACCAGGACACCTTCGACCTCACAACTAATGGTGACGCGCCAACCGTCACCGCGCCCGATCAGGTGATCTCGGCGATTCTGGGCACCCGCGAGGGTGCCGCCGAGGGCGGCTACCAGTTGATATCCACCGGGGTGACCTGGGTCGACCCCGCAGAGGCTGCCGCGCTGCGCGAGGGACTGGCCGCCCGCAAGATCGAGAACGTCATGTTGTTCTCGGGGTTCCTGGCCGCCGCCGCACTGGCTCAGACGGTCGGCAACGCAACCAACTACGCCCACACCGCGCTGTTGTTCGTCGAGCCGGATACCGCGACGTTGGCTGTGGTCAACACGGCCGACGGATCGGTGGCTGATGTATATCGACGGCACCTGCCGGAAGACGACGACGAGGCGGTGGCCGAGCTGGTCGAGATGATCTCGGGTGCTGAGGAGATGG
Source organism: Mycobacterium sp. (assembly GCA_035625875.1). Lineage (GTDB taxonomy): Bacteria > Actinomycetota > Actinomycetes > Mycobacteriales > Mycobacteriaceae > Mycobacterium. Next base: position 10,890 of record DASPOT010000275.1, read on the forward strand.
AGGAGCACCCGGAGGGTGTGTTCGTCGTTGGCTCCGGTGTTGACATCCCGCTAATCAAGCCGGCGCTGGAGGCGGTGACGTCGCTTCCGGTGAGTGCCCCTGAGGAGCCGGAGATGGCGCTGGCCCGGGGCGCGGCACTGGCGTCGGCGAATGCGCCGTTGTTCGCCTCGTCCACCGCCGCACTGGCTCAGGCAGTTGGCAACGCAACCAACTACGCGCACACTGCGCTGTTTTACGTCGAGCCGGATACCGCGACTTTGGCTGTGGTCAACACGGCCGACGGATCGGTCACCGATGTGCGCCGACGGTTCCTGCCCGAAGACGACGACGAGGCGGTAGCCGAGCTGGTCGAGATGGTCAAGGGTGTTGATGAGATGGAGGCGCGCCCAGAGGGAGTGTTCGTTGTCGGCTCCGGCGTTGACATCCCGCTGATCAAGCCGGCGCTGGAGGCGGCGACGTCGCTTCCGGTGAGTGCGCTCTTGGAGCCGGAGATGGCGCTGGCCCAAGGCGCGGCACCGGCGTCGGCGAATGCGCCGTTGTTCGCCGCATCCACCACCACCCTGGCCTATCCGCAGGAGCCGGGCACCGGTGAGGTGAACCCGTACCTGCGAGGCGAGCTTTGTGGTACGGCCGTTCTTGAAGCCCGCGACCTCTGCAAGTCGTTTGGCCGCGGGGCCACCTTGACGCGCGTCCTCAAAAATATCGATTTGCAAATATTCCCGGGCGAGTTCGTGGCGTTAATCGGACCTTCGGGCTCGGGGAAGTCGACATTGCTGAGCATTCTCGGGTTGCTGGAGCCGCCGACGAGCGGCGATGTTCTGATAAACCAGAAGAGTGTGGCCCGGCTGTCTCGTCAGGAGTTGGCTCGTGTCCGCGGTCGCACAATTGGGTACGTATTCCAGTCGTTCAATCTGCTGGCCGGATTATCTGTTGCTGAGAATGTGATGCTTCCCAGTTTGCTAGCCGGTGAGTCTGGTCGCGCTCAGTCCGACCGGGCAATTAGACTGCTGGATCAGTTCGGCCTCGCCGCATTGGCCAAGCGCGTGCCTGCGGAGTTGTCTGGTGGTGAGCAGCAGCGGGTGGCGATCGCGCGAGCGTTGTTCATGACACCGGATGTGATACTCGCCGACGAGGGCGAACCGGTCGGGATCGAACCGGTCGGGATCGGCCCACACCGATGGGTCGCGGTGCAGCAGCGGCAGAAACACGACTACCCAGTCGTCCTGGTTCATCGGGTGGCGGCCACCCAGCATGGTGTCGGTGCGGGCAGCCCGTAGGTAGCCGGGGGCGGTCGGCCATAGCCGCAGCGCCTCGTTGAGCGCCGCGCGTACATATCGCAGTTTGGGGATATCAGTGAACGCGGGTTCGGGGCTGTCGGTCTTGCCTCACAGCGCGTCGACCTCGGCTTGCGCTTGTGCCAGGGCCTGCTCGTCTTGGGTCAGGTAGTAGAGCGCGAAGGACAATGCGCCCGACGTGGTTTCGTGGCCAGCGACCATGAAAGTGATGACCTGCCGGCGAATGTTGACCGGGTCCAGGCGGCGCCCGGTTTCCGGGTGCGCGGTGCGCAGCATCAGGCCGAGCAGATCGGGCGCGTCGGGGGCAGCGCCGTCGCGACGTGCCGCGATGACCTCATCGACGGTCCGCTCCATCCTCGCGGCGGAGGCGGTCATGAGCCGGCGCAGCGGCGCCCACGGTAGGACTGCCAATAAGTTGGCATACCGCAGCGTGCGGGTCATGGAGCCGACGAACGGATGGGGCCGGTCGCGGTCGAAGGAGCCGAATCGGTAACCGAACCCGGCGCGCCCGATGGTCTCCAACGTCAACCGCGTCATGTCGGCGGTGACGTCGACCCGCTGTCCGCCGGCGGCCGCCGTGTCCCAGCGGGCCAGCAGTTCCCGGGCCACCTCCAGCATGATCGTGTGGTAGCCGCGCATCGCCTCGCGGGTAAACGCCGGTGCCAGGATGTCGTGGGCCAGCTGCCAGTTCGGCTCGGCGTTCTCGGCGGTGAACAGCGCGTCACCGGTGATGCGGCGCAACGGGGTCAGGTGAAGTGCCACATGCTTGCGGAATCGGGTGTCATCGTTTAACTCGGCTGCCAGCTCGGCGCCGCCGACCATGACGAGCTGCACGCCGAGCCCGCTGCGGACCGAGATCGGCCCCAGATCGCGCGCCAGCCGCAACGATGACTGGACGGGGGCGCGGGGATTCATGCCCAGGACATCGCCCAGCACCGGCAGGCGGTGAGGCGGATGCGGAATCGCGGCAGTGTCCACGGTGCACTTCCCAGCTAATGAATCATATTTCTTCGACCACCGCGAACCGGCCGTGTGGCCCCACTGTGACACCTAACCGCGGCGGCTGATTTCGGCGGCGTAGGACAGCCAATCCCCGGCGCAGGCGCACTGCCAGGTGGCGGCAACGCTGATGTGGATGCCCAGGGCGCGGGCCAGGATGGCGGCGGGCAGCCGCTGGCTCCTTGTGACCATCGTCGGTGTGGTGCTTCTTGTCGGCGGCGTTGACGGCGTAACCCTTGGTGTGCTGCTCGGTCGTAAGTCTCCTGACGAGATACCTTGCCGCACTGAGACAAAGCGGACTTGCCGGGCAACCCTCGGATGGGGCCGACCCCGATACGATTGATTGCTGGCTACAGCCGATTCGCGACAAACGTTGCGGCTTGGGATGTCATCCCGGACTCAACGTACGAAGCGTGCGCCAGTACGTTGCTGCCGCCGGAGCATAGTGGATCGTCGGTAGCGCACAGGTCAATGGTCTTTGAGCTGTAATGCGGGCTGATCGCTGGGAAGCCGCCCGTTAGGGTAGTCGCGAGCATGCTCGATGGATTGCCGAAGAGGGCGACCGCGGCGACGTGATCAGCCGCCTGGGGCGGCATGACCGTCGTAGCCAAATCGATGACGCCTGCGCCCTGCGAATATCCGCCAAGCACCATGCGGGTGTTGGGGCAGCGCGCGACCATGTCCTGAACGTGAGCACTCGCGTCATTGGCACCGTCGTTCGAGCTCGCGGCGAAAGCCTGGGTCGCAGGATAGTTGACCGGGTAGACCCCCAACGACCGCCCAGCAACTTGCGATCTGAGCGAGTCGACGAATGACTGGCCCACTTTGCCGACACCGGGGGGCTGGCCGGTTCCGCGAGCAAACACCACCTCGACGTCGGGGCATGGATCAGCATAGCCGGACGGGATGCCGATCGGCCCGCTCAGCAGCGCCAACGGCATCGCGACCGCAACGCCAAAAACGCGAGTGATGTGGTGTGCGCTCATTGCTCAATGCTCACATATCACCGAACAATCGGTTGGGCTGTCGGGCGCTGGTAGTTGCTCCCGGGTAAGTCGGCCGGTGTCGGTCTACATCGGCGGTGGCGTCGACAGTAGCCCAGCCATGACACTGACGATGCCCTCGATTACCTGTCCGATCATCCACAGCGCCCCTAGGAAGGCCGCAACCAACCCACTAAGCCACGGCAGTTTACGCGAGCTATTCATTTAGACCACCTCCTTTGGCTGTAACCCGCGAGGGATGGCCGGCAATTGGTCACGGACACCAATGGTGCACGGCGCGAGCGTGCGGCTCATTCGCACCGCTGCCAGGCGGTGCCCTTCCGGTGGCCGCGTGTAGCGGGCCCGTTCCACCCAGCCGCGCAGAGTCGCGCTAGACCGTGCAATGGTGCAGCTGATTGCGTCGGTGACCAGCCGCGGTGTTTCATGCAGCAGCATGTGGCCGGCGCTGGGCCGGTATACCAGGGTGGCGTCAGGAATCCCGGCGGCCAGATCCTGGGCGTGAGAGGGCGGGATGATCCGGTTATCTCCCCCGCTGATGACGGTTGTCTTGGCCGTGATCGACCCAAGGGTCTGGTACTGGTCATAGGCTTTCAGGCCCGGCAGGAAACCCACCTTCGTTGTCAGCGCGGCGTCATTAATGGTCCCTGCGGATATAGCCACCAGTGCTTCCCGCGCCGCCGCGCCGTATCCGCCATACCTCGTGATTGCGTTGCGCACCGGCCCGGCCAGTACCCGGGCCGCATCCTCGCCCGCCGCGCGAGGCATGTGCTGCACCAGTTCGTAAGCGATGCGCGCAGCGGGGCTGGCGAGCAGCCGGCCCAGTCCCCGTTCGCACAATTTCCCCGCAACGCTGGCCGCAAAGCCCGCTCGGTGCCGGTGCCCAACTTTGTGCTGGACGAGCTGTCGATGCAGTGCCGGGACAAGGCGCCCGACGAGCGGGTGTTCCCCGGCCCGGATGGCGGGTATCCGCCGCGGCCGGAGTTGTCTAACGGGTGGTTCGTTAAAGTGGTGAAGCGCGCTGGGGTCCAACCGATTACGCCGCACGACCTACGGCATACGTGCGCGACGTGCGCGTCCCTGGCGGTGTCGGCACGCGTCAACGTGCTGACGCTGCAACGCATTCTCGGGCACAAGTCGGCAAAGGTCACGCTCGATACCTACGCGGACCTGTTCGACGAAGATCTGGACACCGTGGCGGTCACACTGCTTGCCCGGTATTCACGCGAAAGTGTGGGCACGGGACGGCAACGAGCATAGCTAGCAAACCGTAGAACTACCTTCGACCTGCACAAACACGAAGACAGAAGCGGTGCGGGCGGAGGGACTCGAACCCTCAAGCTCTTTCGAGCGCCGGCACCTAAAGCCGGAGTGTTTGCCTAATTTCACCACGCCCGCAGCCTGTCGATCGTACCGTTCCGCTCGCCGACGAACCTGTCGGTGTTCCCTTCCACCTTGGGTTCATCATGGCGGCGAAAGGGGCCCACAGGTGCGGTCCGCGGAGGAGTTCAGCGCTGTTCAGCGGCTCATCGCTGCCGGGATGAACGATTGCGCGATTGCGCAACAGACCGGCGTTCCGCGAACCACGGTGTGCGATTGGCGACGCAGACCACAGGTTCGATCGAGGTCTGGCAAGCATCAGCGTGCAACATCGATGACTTTCCTCGCCTACCAGCGAATGCGTACAGCTATCTTCTGGCTCTGTGCTTGGGCGACGAGTGCGTCTCGCGATGCCGCCGAGTGCGCATCTGAGGATCACGCTCGACACGAAGTATCCAGAAATCATCCACCGCTGTCGCAACGCCATCGATACCCTGATGCCAGGGCAGCACGCAGCACGCATCGATTGTGCGACAACCCGTCGGATGCACCGTCGTATCGCACTACGCGAAGCACTAGCCTTGCCTGCTTCCACAGTATGGTCCGGGCCGGAAACACTTAAGGCCGATCCGGCTGGAGCTATGGCAGGAAGCGCTCGTCAAACAGGCCACCGAGGAATTCGTTCGCGGCCTGATTCGATAGCGATGGGTGCGGTGTAGTGGCGAACGATCGCGGCGTCCGGAGCGTCCGGCACCACTTCTCGAGCCGATCCGACGATATACGCGGGCTGTTCTGCGCGGCGCTCGATCAACTCGGAATTCCGTGGACGCGGCCCAGCAGGTACCAGGTCGCCGTATACCGCAAGGCCGCGGTGGCGCGTCTCGACGAATTCGTCGGGCCGAAGTCATGACGCGCGCGTGCCCGCCCACAGGATGTCCGCGCGGTACCGTCGAGGGGTGTCCACTACACGCCGTCGGAGGGCTGCGCTGATCGTGCTGGTGATCATCGCGGCCGGCGGCTGCCTGGCCCTGGGTTGGTGGCAGTGGATGAGATTTCAGTCGGCGTCGGGGACCTTCCAGAACCTCGGGTATGCGCTGCAATGGCCGCTGTTCGCCTGGTTCTGTGTGTACGCGTACCGCAAGTTCGTCCGTTACGAGGAAGCGCCGCCGGAGCCCCGGAAGAACCACGCCGTGACCGACATACCGCCCGGGCTGCTGCCCGAGCGACCCAAACCCATGCAGCAGGCACCCGACGATCCCGCGTTGCGGGAGTACAACGCTTACCTGGCGGAGCTCGCGAAGCGCGATTCCGAAAGACAGAACAGGACCACCGCATGACCACACCGCAGACACCGCAGCAGGCGCCGCCGACTACCCCCGTCGAGAAGATCCGCACCGCGCTGCTCGGCTACCGCATCATGGCGTGGACGACGGGAATCTGGCTGATCGCGCTGTGCTACGAGATCGTCTCCCACCTGGTCTTCCATCACGAAATCCGCTGGATCGAAATCGTGCACGGCTGGGTGTACTTCACTTACGTGTTGGCGGCCTTCAACCTCGCGGTCAAGGTCCGCTGGCCGATCGCCAAGACGATCGGCGTGTTGCTGGCCGGGACCATCCCGCTGCTCGGCATCATCGTCGAGCGTTTCCAGACCAAGTACATCAAGGCCCGCTTCAACCTTTAGCCGGGCGACGATGCGGGCCGGATCGGCCCGAGGAGGAGCCCGGCCATCAGTCTTTCGCGAGCTCGCGCAAAGCCGGCAGCAACAGCGCCAGCGCGCGGCCGCGATGTGAAATCGCGTCCTTCTCCGCCGGGCTTAGCTGCGCCGCGGTGCGGTCGTAGCAGACCGGAATGAACACCGGGTCGTAGCCGAACCCACCGTCGCCGCGCGGCTCGCGCGCGATGGTGCCGGGCCACTCGCCGCGGACGACGACTTCGCCGGAGCCCGACACCAACGCACAGGCCGATACGAAGGCGGCGCCGCGCTGCTCCTCGGGGACATCACGCAACTGCGCGAGCAGCAGCGCGATGTTGCTCGCGTCGTCACCATGTCTGCCCGACCAGCGCGCCGAAAACACGCCGGGCATGCCGTTCAAAGCGGCGACCTCCAACCCGGAGTCGTCGGCGAGGCTCGCCAGACCGGTCGCGGCAAACGCTGCACGCGCCTTGGCCAGCGCGTTTTCCTCGAATGTCGCACCAGTCTCGGGCGTCTCGTCGAACGCCCGCACATCATCGAGCGACACCAGCGCCAGCGTCGACAACCCGGCCCGATCAAGCACTCGGTGCAGTTCGGCCAGCTTCTTGCGGTTGCGGCTGGCGACCAGCAACCTGGTCAGCTTCCGAACGCCTTCTGGGGCGCGGGTCCCTCGGGAAGCACCCCTGGATACGGCAGCGCCAACGCCTCACGTTGCGCGGCGAACAGCTTCTCGCAAGCCCCCGACGCGGCGTCGAGCAGCTTTTCCAGCGTCGAGCGCGGGAACGTCGCACCTTCGCCCGTGCCCTGGATTTCCACCAGGGTCCCAGTGTCGGTGGCGACGACGTTCATGTCGACCTCGGCGCGTGCGTCTTCCTCGTAGCTCAGGTCAACCCGGATACGGCCATCGACCACACCGACGCTTACGGCCGCGATTGCACACGACAGTGGCCGCGGATCGGACAGCTTTCCCGCCGCCGACAGGTAGGTCACCGCGTCGGCCAGCGCCACGTAGGCACCGGTGATCGCCGCGGTGCGAGTGCCGCCATCGGCCTGCAGCACATCGCAGTCGATCGCGATGGTGTTTTCCCTCAACGCCCCGAGGTGGATGCAGGCCCGCAACGACCGGCCGACCAGCCGGCTGATCTCCTGGGTACGCCCGCTGAGCCGGCCCTTCACCGATTCCCGATCGGCGCGAGTGTGAGTGGCCGCCGGAACCATCGCATACTCCGCCGTGAGCCAGCCCAGGCCCGATCCCTTGCGCCAGCGCGGCACCCCCTCGATGACGCTTGCCGTGCACATCACCCTGGTCTGGCCGAATTCGACCAGCACCGAACCCGCTGGGTGCGAGGTGAACCCGCGGGTGATGACCACCGGGCGAAGTTCGTCGTCGAGGCGACCGTCTTCTCGTTTGGACACGCCGCCAACCCTAACGGGTCGGCTCACGAGGGGTCACGAGCGCGGGATGTCGAACGTCTCACCAGACACCACTGCGTGCACGGGACCATCGAACTCGGCCTTGGCCTCGCTGATCACGTCCTCACGCGAAGTCCACGGCGGGATATGGGTGAGCAGCAGCTCGCGCACTCCAGCCTCGGCCGCGGCGCGACCGGCCTCGGTGCCGGACATGTGCAACTGCGCCGGACGCTCGTGAGAGTGCGTCCAGGACGCCTCGCAGAGGAAAACGTCGGCGCCGCGGGCCAGGTCAACCACCGCCTTGCAGTACGCGCTGTCACCGCTGTAGGCCAGCGATGCGCCGGCGGGATCGGTGATCCGCAGGCCGTATGACTCGGTCGGGTGAGCCACCACCCGCGGCACCACAGTCAGCGCACCCAACCTCACCGGCTCACCGTCGACCCAGTGGCGAATATCGAAGATGTCCGAGCAATCATCGATCTGCCCGCCGTACGGCGACGATGCCGCCCCGAGTCGCAACCAAGTGTCGCTCGGGCCGTACATCAACGCCTTACCGTCAGGCGGCGACGGGTGGTAGCGACGCCATACGAACAGCCCTGGCATATCCAGACAGTGATCGCCGTGCAGGTGAGACAACAGCACATGCACCGAACTCGGATCTATGTACCGTTGCAGCGCACCCAGCACTCCCGGACCGAAGTCGATTACCAGCGGCGGCGTGTCCGGCGCCCTCAACAGATAACCCGATCCCGGCGAGTCCGGGCCGACGACACTACCGGAACAGCCGAGCACGGTTATTTCCACGGTCACTACTGTGCCATGCCCAATACCACAATGACGAAAACATGACAGCATTCGGTGAGCAGAATCATCTGCATACCTAGTAGACGTGCGTGTGACGAACAGGTTCAACGCCGGTTACAGCGGGGCCGAGGAATCGCGACGCCAGTCTGGTGAACGCGTCCGGATCTCCGGTGGCTTCGAAGAGCCGGGTTGCCGGCGGTGCGTCATGCGGACGCAGCAGGTCGATCTCGGTGAGCACGCGCACCAACTCCTTCGCGGTCTCCTCGGCGCAGGAGACCAGCGTGACAGTCTCCCCTAACGCCAACTGAATCAGACCCGACAGCAGCGGATAGTGCGTACAGCCCAGCACAAGGGTGTCGACCCCCGCGCGCTGCAGCGGCTCCAGGTAGCCCTCCGCCAGACCGAGCACCTGACGACCGCTGGTGACGCCGCGCTCGACGAAGTCGACGAACCGCGGGCAGGTCACGGCGGTGATCTCGGTGTCGCGGGCGGCGGCGAAGGCGTCCTGGTAGGCGTGTGAGGTGATGGTCGCCCGCGTGCCGATCACCCCGATGCGGCCGTTGCGAGTGGCGGCGACCGCGCGCCGCACCGCGGGCAGGATCACCTCGACGACGGGCACGTCGTAGCGTTCGCGGGCGTCCCGCAGGCACGCCGAGGACGCCGAGTTGCACGCGATCACCAGTGCCTTGACACCGCGGTCAACGAGATCGTCACCGATGGCCAGTGCGTGCGCACGGATCTCCGGGATGGTGAGCGGACCGTAGGGGCCGTTGCCGGTGTCGCCGACGTAGATGATGTCCTCGTCGGGCAGTTGGTCGATGATCGCGCGCGCCACCGTCAGTCCCCCGACGCCGGAGTCGAAGACCCCGACGGGCGCTAATACCGACGTCACTGCTGCACCGGACGGGTGCCGGCTTTCCTCTGCGCGCGGGCCCTGCGCTCCGGACCGGACAACAGGTAGGCCGCCAACACGCCGGCCAGCGCGCCGCACAAATGCCCCTGCCAGGACGCCCCGCCGCACATGTTGAGCTCCGGTACGGCGCCCCAAAGAATGCCGCCATAGAAGAACAGCACCAAAATCCCGACGATGATTTGCCAGACAGTGCGGGTGAAGAACCCGAAGACGACCAAGAAGGTCAGCCAGCCGAAGATCAGGCCGGAGGCCCCGATGTGGTCAGTCTCGCCGCAGGCCGATCCCACGTTGCCGATCAGCCACGTTCCGAAGCCGCCGATGATCCATACGATCGCGGTCGCCCACACGAACCGGGCGAGGCCCGACAACGTCACCAAAAAACCGAGAACCAACGCCGGGCCGGTGTTGGCGATCAGGTGGGCCCAGTTCGCGTGCAGCAGCGGGGCGAGGATGATGCCCCACAGGCCGTCGGCTTCCAGCGGCCGGATCCCGTCGTAATCCAACGAATGACCCGTCAGCTGGTCGAACAACTCCATGACGTAGAGCAGTGCGACAAAGCTGACGATGGTGGCCCCGCCGACCTGCCACCGGGGACGTCTCGTCGGCTGCGGTCGGGGGGTCGCCGGATATCCGACTGGCCCAGTCATGCCCATAGCTGCCCTTCCAGCGCGTCCTCAGCCTCGTCAAGGCTACCGGTGTAGGCGCCGGTGGACAGATATTTCCATCCGGCGTCGGCGACCACGAAGGCGATGTCGGCGCGCTGCCGGGCGTCCGCGCATTTCGCCGCGACCCCGAGCGCGGCATGCAGTACCGCGCCGGTGGAGATGCCGGCGAAGATGCCCTCGGCATCCACCAACTCGCGGGTGCGGCGCACCGCATCGGCCGCACCGACGGAGTACCGGGTGGTCAGCACGTCGGGGTCATACAGTTCGGGCACGAAGCCGTCGTCGATATTGCGCAGGGCGTACACGCCCTCGCCGTAGCGGGGTTCGGCGGCCACGATCTGGACGTCGGGAACATGCTCCCGCAGAAACCGGCCGGTGCCCATAAGCGTGCCCGTGGTGCCCAGCCCGGCAACGAAGTGGGTGATCTCGGGCAGGTCCGCCAGCAGCTCGGGGCCTGTGCCGTAGTAGTGCGAGTCGGTGTTGGCCTGATTGCCGTACTGATAGAGCATCACCCACGATGGGTTGGCCGCGGCCAACTCTTTGGCGGTGGCCACCGCGGTGTTGGACCCGCCCTTCGCCGGCGAGAAGATGATTTGCGCGCCGTAGAGCTCGAGCAGCTGACGCCGTTCGACCGACGTGTTCTCCGGCATCACGCAGATCAGTCGATAACCCTTCAATCGGGCCGCCATCGCCAGCGAGATGCCGGTGTTACCGCTGGTGGGCTCCAGGATCGTCGCCCCGGGCGCCAGCACCCCGTCGGCCTCGGCCCGCTCGATCATCCGCAGCGCGGGCCGGTCTTTGATCGATCCGGTCGGGTTGCGGTCCTCGAGTTTGGCCCACAACCGCACATGCGGCCCGTGCGGCCCGTCATCCCAGCGTGGTGACAGGCGCGGCAGACCAACCAGCGGCGTGTTGCCCAGGGCCTGCAATAACGAGTCGTATCGGGTCATCTGCTCCCACCGGCCACAGCGGGCAGGATGGTGACCGAGTCGCCGTCGGCGATCGCGGTGTCCAGGCCGCCGGAAAATCGCACGTCCTCGTCGTTGACGTAAATGTTGACGAAGCGGTACAGCTTGCCGTTATCGATGAGACGTTCGGAGATACCCGAGTAGTTGGCCTCCAGGTCGCTGATCACCGCGCCGAGTGTGTCGCCGCGCGCTTCGACATGTTTCTGCCCGCCGGTGTGGGGGCGCAGGATGGTCGGAATGGACACGGTGACACTCATTGGTCGCACTTCCTCTGCGTTTAGTACTGCTCGACGGCCTTGACAGGCTCTTCGGTGACGACACCGTCGACGATGCGGAAACTGCGCACCTCGTGCCGATCCGGGTCTCGGGTGGACACCAGCACATAGTGCGCATCGGGCTCGGCGGCCAGGCTCACATCGGTCCGGCTCGGGTACGCCTGGGTCGCGGTGTGCGAGTGATAGATGACTACGGGGGCGTCGCCTGACTCTTCCATGGCGCGCCACACCTTGAGGTGCTCGGTGGAGTCGAACCGGTAGAACGTCGGCGAGCGTTCGGCGTTGACCATCGCGATGTGCCGCGCGGGTCGGTCGGAGCCCTCCGGGCCGGCGAGCACCCCGCACGCTTCGTCGGGGTGATCGGCGCGGGCATGAGCGATCATCGCGTCCACCAGGTCGGCACGAATCACCAGCACGTCACGGGTTTCCTCTCGGTCGCTCGAATGCTCCGGGCAACATGCCGCGATAGGTCGGTATTCCGGCTACCGACTCGGCGGCCAGCACGCCGACCAGCACGGCCCTGGCCACGCAGTCGGCCGCCGCGGCGCCTACCGCGGTGACCAGGCCTGTCTCCGGAGACAGCGCGGCCGGCGCGTCGGCGGCCGGCGCCACCTCGATGGCCCCGGTGGCCAGCGCGAACACCATATCGCCGTCCAGGGGGGTGTGCGCCGGCCGGATGGTGCGGGCCAGCCCGTCGTGGGCGGCGATCGCGACACGCTGGCACGCCGCCGGACTCAGCGCGGCGTCGGTGGCGATCACCGCGATCGTGGTGTTCAGCGCATTGGGCTGAGCGTCGAGCTGCGCGAACGCGGCGACCTGCTCGGCGGGCGGCGGTGTCAGCCCGAACTCGTCGACCAGATATGCCATCCACGGCAGCCCGGTGAGCCGGTCGATGACGCTGCCTGCGGAGTTCACCGCTACCAGCGCGCCGACGGTCACCCCGCAGTCAAGCGTCGTCGACGCGGTCCCCACACCGCCCTTGAGTTTGCCGGCGCGCGCCCCCACCCCGGCACCCACCGTGCCGACGGCGACGTCGGCACCAGCCGCTTCACAGGCGGCGTACCCAAATTCAGCGGTCGGCCGGTGCTTCCAGTCGCCGACGATCAGATCGAAGATGACCGCGCCCGGCACAATGGGCACCACACCGGGGTCCATCGTCACGCCGCGGTCATGTTCCTCCAGCCACCGCATGACACCGTCGGCGGCCGCCAGACCGTAGGCGCTGCCGCCGGCGATCAGCACCGCGTCGACGTAGCGCACACTGTTGGCCGGGTCGAGCACATCGGTTTCCCGGCTGCCGGGCGCGCCGCCGCGGGAATCGACGGCACCGACCGTGCCGGGTGGGGTCACAACGACGGTGACGCCGCGCGCCCAACCCGCGCCGAATGCCGCGTCGGGGTCGAGCTTTTGATGATGGCCGACGAGGATGCCCCCCACGTCGGTGATGGAGTTCATCGGGTCGGTTTACCCATCAACGCCAGGACCAGGTATTCCTGCAAGACGGTCAGCCACTGGTACACGTCGAGGTGCGCGGCCAATGGATGGCTGGCGGGCAGTCGCTCCGGCCCGTCCGGGCCGATCTCAAGCATGGTGCCCAGCGCCAGCCGGATGTCGTTGACGGCGGTGATCCAGGCGTTCGCACCCTCTTCGGTCAGCTCCAACCGGCCGCCTTCGTCCGGAACCGTGTCAAATAACTGTTGCGCGGCAACACGTTTGGCTTCGATGATCTCCGGTTCATGCAGACTGCGCAGGGCGGCGTTCAAACTGTCGGCGGTGTCTGGGTCGTCACCGTCCGGCTTGGAGAAATCGGGCAGCAGCCGCCGTAGCGTCGCATCGTGCGGGGGTTCGGCGTTGCCGGTCTTCATTCCGGTGATCTGCTCGAGTTCGTCTGGCGGCGTGGAGGATTCGCGCTCGTCGAGCATCGCGATCAGCGAGCCGACCAGGTTCTTGAGCAAGGCCGCCTCGTGGGCGGCCAGGGCCGACCGAAAACGGGGACCATCGGCGGTCTCGACCCGCTTCCACTTGCGCACAGGGGGATCCCGGATGCCCTCTGACCGTTACCGGTCCTGCTGCATGGTCGCCCATAACCCGGCGGCATGCAGCCTGGACACGTCGACTTCCATGGACTCCCGACTGCCCGACGACACGACTGCCTTGCCTTCGTTGTGCACCTGCAGCATCAGCTTGGTGGCGTGTGGCTCGCTGTAGCCGAACAGCTTCTGGAACACATATGTCACGTAGGTCATCAAGTTGACCGGATCGTCCCACACGATGGTGACCCAGGGACTGGCCGTGACATCGACCGGATCGACGTGGCGTTGCCCGGTGGTTCCCGGCTTAGTAGGTGCTGACGCAACCATGGTCTCAGGATACCGAGAGGCGCCGGCGCACCCGATACCGTTGCGGTGTGAACGACTCGCCCTGCGCCGGGCTGCTGACCGACAAGTACGAGTTGACCATGCTGTCGGTGGCGCTGCGCGACGGCACCGCGAATCGCCGAACCACCTTTGAGCTGTTCGCCCGCCGGTTGCCCGAAGGACGCCGTTACGGGGTGGTCGCCGGGACCGGCCGGCTCCTGGAAGCCTTGCCGGAGTTCAGGTTCGACGGCGTCGCACTGGCGATGCTGGCGGAATTCCTCGATTCCGACACGCTGCGCTTTCTTCGCGATTTCCGATTCCGCGGCGATATCGACGGCTATCCGGAGGGGGAGCTGTACTTCCCCGGGTCGCCTGTACTTTCGGTGAGCGGAAGCTTCGCCGAATGCGTGGTGCTCGAAACGCTGATGCTGTCGATTTTCAACCACGACAGCGCGATCGCGTCGGCGGCGGCACGCATGGTCAGCGCGGCCCAGGGCCGCCCGTTGATCGAGATGGGCTCGCGGCGAACCCACGAGCTGGCCGCGGTCGCCGCGGCTCGCGCGGCCCATATCGCGGGCTTCGCCGCGTCGTCGAACCTCGAGGCCCAGCGTCGCTACGGAGTGCCGGCAGAGGGCACGGCCGCTCACGCGTTCACCCTGCTGCACACCCGCGCCGACGGGCCCGACGAGCTGGCCGCGTTTCGCGCGCAGGTCGACGCGCTCGGCACCGGCACCACGCTGCTGGTAGATACCTATGACGTCACGACGGGCGTGACCAACGCCGTGAAGGCCGGCGGGACCGCGCTCGGTGCGGTGCGCATCGACTCCGGCGAGCTGGGGGTGCTGGCCCGCCAGGCACGCGAGCAACTCGACCGCCTGGGGGCCACGCGGACCCGCATCGTGGTGTCCGGTGATCTTGACGAGTTCTCCATCGCCGCGCTGCACGCCGAACCCGTCGACAGCTATGGCGTAGGCACGGCACTGGTCACCGGGTCCGGCGCCCCGACCGCAGAAATGATCTACAAGCTTGTCGAAGTGGACGGCATGCCGGTGCAGAAGCGCAGCCCCCACAAACAGTCCCGCGGCGGCCGCAAGCAGGCGCTACGGCTGTCGCGACCGACGGGCACGATCACCGAAGAGATCGTGCATCCGGCCGGCCGGCCGGCCAACACCGCCGAGCCGTACCGCGTGCTGACGACCCCGCTGATCCGCGGCGGGCAGGCAGTGGCCGATGTGGATCTGGCCGCGGCGCGGAAGCTGGTGGCATCTGGCCTTCGCAGCCTGCCATGGGAGGGCCTGAAGCTGTCGCACGGCGAGCCGGCGATCCCGACGCTACAGATCCCGCGCTGACAGACGTAATGTCGACCCAGCCCGACACCCCAGGAGAAGCCACGCCTGACCTGTCTGTGCCCCGGCTGCTGGCCACCGCGGTGGCCGCGCTCGGTGGCAGCGAGCGCCGCGGCCAGCTGGAGATGGCCGAAGCGGTCGCGCATGCCTTCGAGACCGGTGAGCACCTCGCGGTGCAGGCCGGCACCGGCACCGGCAAGTCGCTGGCATACCTGGTTCCGGCGATTGTCCGCGCGGTGTCGGACAACACGCCGGTAGTGGTGTCGACCGCGACGATCGCCTTGCAGCGCCAACTCGTCGATCGCGATCTGCCCCGGCTGATCGATTCGCTCGCCGATGCGCTGCCCCGCCGGCCGCGGTTCGCGCTGCTCAAGGGGCGGCGGAACTATTTGTGCCTGAACAAGATCCACAATGGTGCGGCGAATGACCCTGGCTCCGATGGCGGGCCGCAGGATGAGCTCTTCGAGCCGCTCGCGGTCACCGCTTTGGGCCGCGACGTGCAACGGCTGACCGCGTGGGCGTCGACGACCGATTCCGGCGACCGCGACGAGCTGCGGCCGGGTGTGCCGGACCGATCGTGGGCGCAGGTCAGCGTCTCCGCGCGGGAATGCCTCGGCGCGGCCCGCTGCCCGTTCGGCAGTGGGTGCTTCGCCGAGCGGGCCCGCGCCGTGGCGGGCCGGGTCGACATCGTGGTCACCAACCACGCGTTGCTGGCCATCGATGCCCTGGCCGAGTCGGCGGTGCTGCCCGAACACCGGCTGCTGGCGGTCGACGAGGCGCACGAGTTGGTGGACCGGGTGACTGCCGTGGCTACCGGGGAGCTGACATCGGCCGCGCTCGGCGTCGCCGCGCGGCGGATCGCCAGGTTGGTCGGCCCGGAACTGACCCAGCGGTGGGAGACCGCCTCCGCCGCGTTCATCGCGGCGCTCCAGGACGAGACCCCGGGCCGGATCGATCACCTCGGCAACGAGCTGGCGACGCACCTGACCGCGCTCCGCGACGGGGCCACTGCGGCCCGGTCGGCGATCGACACGTCGCCCGGTGATGTCGCGGTGGCAGCAGCACGCACCGAGGCGGTTGCCAGCCTCACCGAGATCTCCGATACGGCGTCGCGGATCCTGACGTCGTTTGCGCCCGCGATCCCCGATCGCACCGATGTGGTGTGGCTGGACCATGAGGACGGCCGGGATTCGCCACGAGCGGTGCTGCGGGTGGCGCCGCTGTCGGTGGCCGGGCTGTTGCGCCTCCGGGTGTTTGGCCGGTCGACGACGGTGTTGACATCGGCGACGCTGACCATCGGCGGATCCTTCGACGCGATGGCCGCAGCGTGGGGTCTGACCGGCGCGCCCACCGACGATGATCCCGACCGCCCGCGATGGCGTGGGCTGGATGTGGGATCACCGTTTCAGCACGCCAAGGCTGGGATCCTCTACGTCGCCGCCCATCTACCGCCACCGGGCCGGGACGGCACCGGCTCGGCCGAGCAGCTCACCGAGATCGCCGAACTCATCACCGCGGCCGGTGGGCGCACACTGGGGCTGTTCTCCTCGATGCGATCGGCGCAGGCCGCCGCCGAGGCCATGCGTGAACGGCTGCCCACGCCGGTGTTGTGTCAGGGTGACGACAGCACCGCCGCGCTGGTCAAGCAGTTCGCCGCCGATCCCGCGACCTCCCTGTTCGGCACGCTGTCGCTGTGGCAGGGCGTCGACGTGCCGGGGCCGTCGCTGTCGTTGGTCGTCATCGACCGTATCCCGTTCCCGCGGCCCGACGATCCCCTGCTAAGCGCCCGCCAGCGCGCGGTGTCTGCCCGCGGCGGCAATGGGTTCATGGCGGTCTCCGCCAGTCACGCCGCGCTGTTGCTGGCGCAGGGGGCAGGCCGGCTGTTGCGCAGCCTCGGCGACCGCGGGGTTGTTGCGGTGCTCGACTCACGGATGGTGACCGCCCGCTACGGCGGCTACCTGCGAGCCTCGCTGCCGCCGTTCTGGCAAACCACCGACGTCGTGCAGGTCCGCAAGGCGCTTGGGCGGCTGCGCACGTCGCTGGAAGTCAGGCCAGCGTGACTAGGCCGAGCTCGTTGGGCGCGGCCAGCATCGGGTGATTCGGCAGCACCCGCACGGTGTAACCGACTGGCCCGGCTACCGGTAGCGGCATGGTCGTCGAGAAGATCTCATTGCCGGCGCCGGCGGTGCCGGTATGCGACATCTCAACGGTGACCGGGTCCAGCAGCGCGTCGCTGGCATCAACCCTGCCCAGCACCGCCTGCACCGCAACATCGCGAGGCCGCAGCCCAGCCAGCTGCACGGTCGCGGTCAGGGTCAGCTTCGACCCGAGCAGCGGAGTGTCGGGCAGCCCGGTGCTGTCGACATGGGCGATGTGAATCTTCGGCCACGCCTGCTCGGCGCGCCGACGGTAGGCGGCCAGATCGCGGGCCGCGCCGAACTCGTCGCGCCGACCATGGGTGCCGGGCCCGACGGTCCTGCGGAGCGACACCGCCGCCGGTCGATAGTACTGGTCGACATAGTCGCGCACCATGCGCGACGCCAGTACTTTCGGGCCGAGCGTCTCCAGTGTGTGCAGCACCATTTCGATCCACCGCGGCGGCACCCCCTGGTCGTCGCGCTCGTAGAACTTCGGTGCCACCGCTCGCTCGAGCAGGTCGTAGAGGGCGCTGGCCTCCAGGTCGTCGCGACGGCCCTCCGCGGTCACCCCGTAGGCAGACGGGATCTCCCAACCGTTTTCGCCGTCGTACCACTCGTCCCACCAGCCGTCGAGAATCGACAGATTCAACCCGCCGTTGAGCGCGCTCTTCATTCCCGACGTGCCGCATGCCTCGAATGGCCGTAACGGGTTGTTCAGCCACACATCGCAGCCCCAGTACAGCCGCCGGGCCATCGACATGTCGTAGTCGGGCAGAAAAGCGATGCGGTGGCGCACCTTGGGCCGGTCGGCGAACCGCACCACCTGCTGGATCAGCGCCTTGCCGCTGTCGTCGGCCGGGTGGGACTTTCCGGCGACGATCAGCTGGATCGGCCGTTCGTCGTCGAGCAGCAGCTGCTCCAGCCGATCCGGATCGCGCAGCATCAAGGTCAGCCGCTTGTACGTCGGCACCCGCCGGGCGAACCCGACCGTGAGCACCTCCGGATTGAATGCCGTCGCGATCCAGCCCAGTTCGGCGTCCGACGCGCCGCGCTGCCGCCACGAGCGGCGCAGCCGCGCCCGGACGTCGTCGACCAGCAGCGATCGCAATTGCGAGCGGATCGACCACAGATGCCCGGGATCGACCTGCTGCAGTCGCTGCCACACCGCGGGTTCGCTGAACGAGTCCGACCCGGCCAGTTCGCGACCCAGCTTCAACCACTCCGGCGCGGCCCAGCTGGGCCCGTGCACGCCGTTGGTGATCGACCCGATCGGCACCTCGTCGGGGTCGAACCCGCGCCATAGTTCGTTGAACATGGCCCGGCTCACCCGGCCGTGCAGCAGCGAGACGCCGTTGGCCCGCTGCGCCAGCCGCAGACCCATGCGCGCCATGTTGAACGTGTTCGCATCGTCCTCGGCGCCCAGGGCGATGATCCGGTCCGTCGGCACCCCAGGCAGCAGCGCCGGTGCACCGTTGTCATCGAAGTAGCGCCGCACCATGTCCACCGGGAAACGATCGATACCGGCTGGCACCGGGGTGTGGGTGGTGAACACGGTGCTGGATCGCACCACCGTCAACGCGGTATCGAAGTCCAACCCCGAATCGGTGATCAGTTCCCGGATGCGTTCGACCCCGAGGAATCCGGCGTGGCCCTCGTTCATGTGGAACACCTCGGGCGCAGGCAGCCCTTCGATGGCGGTGAACGCGCGGATGGCCCGCACGCCGCCGATACCGGCCAGGATCTCCTGTTTGATGCGATGCTCCTGGTCGCCGCCGTAGAGGCGGTCGGTGACGCCGCGCAGGTCGTGCTCGTTCTCGGGCACGTCGGAGTCCAGTAGGAGCAGCGGAACCCGACCGACCTGTGCGACCCAGATACGCGCCCGCAGCTGCGCGGAGTCCGGAAGCGCCAGCTCGACCAGCACCGGGCCGCCGCGGTCGGTGAGCAGCCGCAACGGCAGCCCCTGCGGATCCAGCGCCGGATACGTCTCGTGCTGCCAGCCGTCAGCGCTCAGCGACTGCCGGAAGTAGCCGGAGCGGTAGTACAGGCCCACCCCGATCAGCGGCAGCCCCAGATCGGATGCCGACTTCAGATGGTCTCCGGCGAGGATCCCGAGCCCGCCGGAGTAACTGGGCAACACCTCGGCGACCCCGAACTCCATCGAAAAGTACGCGATCCCGGTGGGCATGGCGGCGCGGTCGCTCTGCCGCTGATACCACAACGGGCGGCTCAGATAGTCGTTCAAGTCGGCCGCCAGCTCATCAAGCCGGCCCAGAAACCCCTCATCGACCGCCAGCTCGTCGAGCCGGGCCGGGCTCACCGCACCGAGTAGCGCCACCGGATCGTGACCGCATTGCTCCCACAGCGCCGGGTCGATGGCCGCGAACAGGTCCTGCGTCGGCTTCTCCCACGACCACCGCAAGTTGGTCGACAGCTGGTCCAACGCGGCCAGGCGCCGCGGAAGATGGGCACGGACGGTAAACCGGCGGAGGGCCTTCACACGTCCTTACCTTACTGGTGGTTGCGCTGAGCTGACGTCGCCCGAGCGACGGCTTCGCCGCCCGAGGTGTGGCCGGACACTACGGTGGGTATTGGGGCCCGCAGAAGCGGTTTGGCCGCGCTGAGACGGACGCACGGAGGACTGAACGAAAAGCAGGGGTAAGGACGGAGTAGTTGGTGCCCGGTCGTATCGAGATCGATAACGTCCAGCCCGTCGTTTCGTGCGGCGCATACCCGGCCAAAGCGGTCGTCGGTGAGGTGGTCCCGGTCAGCGCCGCGGTATGGCGAGAAGGCCACGAGGCGGTCGCGGCGACTCTGGTCGTGCGTTACCGCGGGCCGCGCTACCCGCAGGTGGCGGAAATGCGCCGGATCAACGCCGTGCAGGTCCTTGAAGCCGGGGCCGCCCAGGCATCGCCACAAGTCAAGCCGCTGCTGCTGCCGATGACGATGGGCGAGGAGCCCTATGTGTTTCACGGCCAGTTCACCCCGGACAGCGTCGGCTTGTGGACCTTCCGGGTCGACGGCTGGGGTGACCCGATTCACACCTGGCGCCACGCTGTGGTGGCCAAGCTGGACGCCGGCCAGGGTGAGACGGAACTGTCCAACGACCTGTTGGTGGGCGCCCGGCTGTTTGAGCGTGCCGCCACCCGGGTGCCGCGCGCACACCGCGAGCCGCTGCTGGCGGCCGCAGCGGCCCTGCGCACCCCCGGCGATCCGGTGACCCGCGCCGCGCTGGCGCTGACACCCGGAGTTGATGAACTGCTGACCCGCTACCCGCTGCGCGACCTTCTAACCCGGGGCGAGCAGTACGGGGTCTGGGTGGACCGGCCGATGGCCCGGTTCGGCGCGTGGTACGAAATGTTTCCGCGCTCGACCGGCGGCTGGGACGCCGACGGCAATCCAGTGCACGGCACCTTCGCCACCGCGGCCGCCGCGCTGCCACGCATCGCCAACATGGGTTTCGACGTGGTCTACCTACCGCCGATCCATCCCATCGGCAAGGTGCACCGCAAGGGGCGCAACAATGCCGCGACCGCCGCGCCCGGTGACGTCGGATCTCCGTGGGCGATCGGCAGCGACGAGGGCGGCCACGATGCTGTCGATCCGAAGCTGGGCACCATCGACGACTTTGACAGGTTCGTCGCCGCGGCACGCGAACTGGGCATGGAGGTGGCCTTGGACCTTGCGCTGCAATGCGCGCCGGACCATCCGTGGGCCAGAGAACACCCGCAGTGGTTCACCGAATTGCCCGACGGCACCATCGCCTATGCGGAAAATCCGCCGAAGAAATATCAGGACATCTATCCGGTCAACTTCGACAACGATCCCGCGGGTCTTTGCGACGAGGTGCTGCGCGTGGTGCGGCACTGGATGGACCACGGGGTGAAGATCTTCCGGGTCGACAATCCACATACCAAGCCACCCGACTTCTGGGTCTGGCTGATCGGTCAGGTGAAAGCGGTCGATCCCGACGTGCTCTTTTTGTCCGAGGCGTTCACCCCGCCGGCCCGCCAGTACGGGCTCGCCAAGCTCGGCTTCACCCAGTCCTACACCTACTTCACCTGGCGCACGTCGAACTGGGAGCTCACCGAGTTCGGCAACGAGATCGCTGAACTCGCCGACTACCGCCGACCCAATCTGTTCGTCAATACCCCGGATATCTTGCACGCCGTCCTGCAGCACAACGGTCCCGGCATGTTCGCCATCCGGGCAGTGTTGGCGACGACCATGAGTCCGGCGTGGGGAATGTACTCCGGTTACGAACTCTTCGAGCACCATGCGGTGCGCGAGGGCAGCGAGGAATACCTGAACTCCGAGAAATACGAGTTGCGGCCCCGCGACTTCGCGGGCGCGCTCGCGGAGGGCAGATCGTTGGAGCCGTTCATTACGCGGCTCAACGCAATCCGTCGACAGCATCCCGCACTGCAGCAATTGCGCACGATCCACTTTCACCACGTGCACAACGAGACGTTGCTGGCTTATAGCAAGTTCGATCCCACCACCGGCGACTGTGTGTTGGTGGTGGTGACGCTGAACGCTTTCGCGCCCGAAGAAGCGACCCTGTGGCTGGACATGGCCGCACTGGGTATGGAGCCCTACGAACGGTTTTGGGTGCATGACGAGATAACCGACAAGGAATACCAATGGGGACAAGCCAATTACGTTCGCATCGACCCTGTGCGCGCAGTAGCCCACATCATCAACATGCCGCTGATACCGGAGGAATCCCGAATCGCACTGCTGCGCCGGAGGTGATGCCACGATGACGCCGACTGACCAACTCACCAGGACCCACCTGGCTCCCGAGCCTAGCGACCTGGCGCGCCTGGTGGCCGGCGTCCACCACAATCCGCACGGGGTATTGGGCGCCCACGAGTACGGCGACCACACTGTTATCCGGGCCTTCCGCCCGCGCGCCGTTGAAGTAGTCGCGCTCGTCGGTGGCGAGCGGTTCCCGATGCAGCACATCGATTCCGGGCTGTTCGCCGTGGCGCTGCCGTTTGTCAACCTCATCGACTACCGCCTGGAGGTGAGCCATTGCGGCACCGGAAATACACCGGATGTGCACACCGTCGCCGACGGCTACCGCTTCCTCCCGACGTTGGGCGAGGTCGACCTTCATCTGTTCGCCGAGGGCCGCCACGAACGGCTGTGGGAGATACTTGGCGCCCATCCCCGCTCGTTCACCACCGCCGACGGTGTCGTCGAGGGCGTGTCGTTCGCCGTGTGGGCGCCTAACGCCAAGGGCGTCAGCCTGATCGGCGACTTCAACGGCTGGAACGGCAACGACGCTCCGCTGCGGGTGCTCGGCTCCTCTGGTGTATGGGAATTGTTCTGGCCCGGCTTCCCCTCGGACGGTCTGTACAAGTTTCGGGTGCACGGCGCCGACGGTGTCGTCACCAATCGGGCCGACCCGTTCGCGTTGGCCACCGAGGTGCCGCCGCGCACTGCGTCGCGGGTCACGTCGAGCAATTACACCTGGGGTGACGCCGACTGGATGACACGCCGCGCCCAGAAAAACCCGGTGTTCGAGCCGATGAGCACCTATGAAGTCCATCTGGGCTCGTGGCGCGCGGGCCTCAGCTACCGTGAGCTTGCTCGGCAGCTCACGGATTATATTGTGGCTCAAGGATTTACCCATGTCGAGATGCTGCCTGTTGCCGAGCACCCGTTCGCCGGATCGTGGGGATACCAGGTGACGTCCTACTATGCGCCGACCTCCCGGTTCGGCACTCCGGATGATTTCCGGGCGCTTGTCGACGCGCTGCACCAGGCCGGCATCGGCGTCATCGTGGACTGGGTGCCGGCCCACTTCCCGAAGGACGCGTGGGCGCTGGGCCGTTTCGACGGCACATCGCTTTATGAGCATTCCGATCCCAGGCGCGGAGAGCAACTCGACTGGGGCACTTATGTGTTCAATTTTGGCCGACACGAGGTGCGTAACTTTTTAGTGGC
Source organism: Mycobacterium sp. (assembly GCA_035625875.1). Taxonomy (GTDB): domain Bacteria; phylum Actinomycetota; class Actinomycetes; order Mycobacteriales; family Mycobacteriaceae; genus Mycobacterium. The sequence continues at coordinate 34,032 of DASPOT010000275.1, forward strand.
CAATGCCCTGTACTGGCTCCAAGAGTTCCATATCGACGGGCTGCGGGTGGACGCGGTGGCCTCGATGCTCTACCTCGACTATTCGCGACCTACCGGGGGGTGGACTCCGAACGTCTACGGCGGCCGGGAGAACCTGGAAGCGGTGCAGTTCCTGCAGGAGACGAACGCGACGGCGCACAGGGTGGCGCCGGGTATCGTGACCATCGCCGAGGAGTCGACGTCGTGGCCCGGTGTGTCGCGGCCCACCAGCCTTGGCGGCCTGGGCTTTTCGATGAAGTGGAACATGGGCTGGATGCACGATACGCTCGACTACTTCAGCCGCGATCCGGTGTATCGCAGTTACCACCATCACGAGATGACCTTCTCGATGCTGTACGCGTTCAGCGAGAACTTCGTACTGCCGCTCAGCCACGACGAGGTGGTGCACGGCAAGGGCACGCTGTGGGGGCGGATGCCAGGCAACGACTATACGAAGGCCGCCGGGCTGCGCAGTCTGCTGGCCTACCAGTGGGCGCACCCGGGAAAGCAACTGTTGTTCATGGGCCAGGAGTTCGGCCAGCGCGCCGAGTGGTCCGAGCAGCATGGTGTGGACTGGTTCCAACTCGACGAGAACAGCTTTTCCAACGGGATCCTGCGCCTCGTGCACGACCTCAACGACATCTACCGCAGCCACCCCGCGCTGTGGAGTCAAGACACCCGTCCCGAGGGCTATTCCTGGATCGACGCCAACGACTCCGCCAACAACGTGTTGAGCTTCCTGCGGTACGGCAGCGACGGCTCGGTGATGGCCTGCGTGTTCAATTTCGCCGGGTCCAAGCACAGCGGCTACCGGCTCGGCCTGCCCTGTGCCGGGCGATGGCGTGAGGTGCTCAACACCGATGCGACGGCCTACAACGGTTCGGGTATCGGCAACCTGGGCGGCGTCGACGCCACCGACGAACCGTGGCACGGCCGTCCGGCGTCCGCGGCGCTGGTGCTACCGCCCACGTCGGCCTTGTGGCTGGAACCTTGCTAGCGCGAGACGCGAAATCCCCTTAAAACCGCCGGTTCAGGGCGATTTTGCATCTCAGCCGGGCTTTAATAGAGGGCATTGGCGAGGTTGCGCCGGCCCGCGATGACCTCGGGGTCGGCGGGATCGAAGAGGTCGAACAGCTCGATCAGCCGAGTGCGCACCGTGGTGCGCTCATCACCAGAGGTCCGCCGCACCAACGCGATCAAGCGGTCGAACGCGGCGCTCACGTCCTGGTTGAGGATCTGCACATCGGCGGCTGCGAATGCAGCCTCGATGTCGTCGGGAGCCGCGTCGGCGACGGCCACCGCTTCGGGGCGCCGTGCGCTGGCGCGCGTCAGGAAGGCGATCTGCCGTAGCGCCGCCTTGGCTTCGATGCTGTTCGGATTGGCGTCCAGGATCGCCTGATAGGACTTCTGCGCAGCCGCGAAGTCACCAGCCTGCAGCTGCTGGCGCGCCTGCGCCACCGCTGGATCGACCTGCTCCGACTCCTCGGAACTCGTTGTGCCGCTGAGCTTGCCGGCCGTCGCCGAAAGCAGGGAATCCAGCCAGCGACGTAACTGGTCGGGGGGCTGCATGCCCTGGAAGCTGGACAGCGGTTGCCCGGCGCCCAACGCCACCACGGTCGGGACCACTTGGACGCCGAATATCTGGGCCACTCTGGGCACCGCGTCGACGTTGACGGTCACCAGCGACCATTTTCCGTTGTCGGCGGCGGCCAGACCGGACAAGGTGTCGGCCAACTGGCGGCACACGTCGCTGCGCGGCGACCACAGCAGCACCACGACCAGTACCTGGTTGGACCGGACCAGCACCTCCTCTTCGAAATTGGCCTCGGTGATCGCGGTGCCGACCTGCTCCGCCGACGTTGCAGCCGCCGCATCGCCACCAGCCGAAGCGTTCTGCTGAGCTCGCTCTTTGAGAGCCGATAGATCAACCGCACCGGCCATGGCAGGCCTGATTCGGGGTCCGGGACGCGTCACGTCGTCAAGTCTGTCACGCGCGTCAGCTGGCCCTCCACTCGGTTGTCCACCCGCTGACCCCCGCCATGTCCAGGTGCCGAAACGGGCCTGAATCTTCCGAGCTGACGGTTCCGATCAGCCGATATGACGAAGATCACAGTGGCCGCGGCACACCCCTCGCCAGCAACGTCATCGACCGTCCGGGCTAACCGGCCCGCAGGACCAGCGCGTCACCCTGGCCACCGGCACCGCACAGGCCCGCCACCGCGTAGCCGGAACCGCGGCGCGCCAGCTCGAGGGCCGCATGCAGGGTTATACGTGCTCCCGACATGCCGATCGGATGCCCGACGGCGATCGCGCCGCCGTTGATATTGACGGTCTCGGGGTCCACACCGAGTTCCCGCGCCGAGGCCAGTGCCACCGCTGCGAACGCCTCGTTGATCTCCACGACGTCGAGCTGATCCACCGAGATACCCTCGCGGGCAACGGCTTTCTTGATCGCGTTCGCCGGCTGCGATTGCAGCGTCGAATCCGGCCCGGCCACCACGCCGTGTGCGCCGATCTCGACCAGCCAGGTGAGCCCCAGTTCTTTGGCCTTGGCCTTGTTCATCACGACAACCGCGGCCGCACCGTCGGAGATCTGCGACGACGAGCCGGCGGTGATGGTGCCATCCGAACAGAACGCCGGCGGCAGACCGGCCAGCGATTCGGCTGTGGTATTCGCCCGGATGCCCTCGTCCTCGCTGAACTGCAGCGGGTCACCCTTGCGCTGCGGGATGCTCACCGGCACCACTTCATCGGCGAAGACGCCGTCCTTCCATGCCGCAGCGGCCTTCTGATGTGACCGCGCGGCGTACTCGTCCTGTTCGCGACGCGTGAACCGATCCGCTTCGTTGCGCTGCTCGGTGAGCGCCCCCATCGGCTGGTCAGTGAACACGTCGTGCAAGCCGTCATAGGCCAGGTGGTCCAAAACGGTGACATCGCCGTACTTGTAGCCGGCCCGGCTGTTCATCAGCAGGTGCGGCGCCTTCGTCATGGACTCCTGGCCCCCGGCCACCACCACGTCGAACTCCCCGGCGCGAATGAGCTGGTCAGCAAGCGCGATGGCGTCGAGACCGGACAAGCACATCTTGTTGATGGTCAGCGCCGGCACGTCCCAGCCGATACCGGCCGCCACCGCCGCCTGGCGCGCGGGCATCTGACCGGCCCCCGCGGTCAGCACCTGGCCCATGATCACGTACTGAATCAGCGAGGGCGGGACCTTCGCCTTCTCCAGGGCCGCCCTGACCGCGATGGCGCCCAGATCAGTGGCCGAGAAATCCTTCAACGAGCCCATCAACTTGCCGATGGGGGTGCGTGCTCCAGCAACGATCACCGACGTGGTCATGAGTACCTCCCGAGCGGGCGTTGACGGCCGATCCGGCCGACCGACGAAGCGCAATCTTTCCCATCAGGTTACCGTTGCGTGATGACCACCGACCACATCGACGTCCGTCGAGCCCTGGCCACCGCGCTGGTGACCGCGGTCGACCACGTCGGCATCGCGGTTCCCGACCTGGACGCGGCGATCGCGTGGTACCACGACCACCTCGGCATGATCGTGCTGCACGAGGAAGTCAACGAGGACCAGGGAATTCGCGAGGCGATGTTGTCGGTGCGCGGCGCACCGGTCGGCAATGCGCAGGTCCAGTTGATGGCCCCGCTCGACGAGTCGTCGGTGATCGCGAAGTTCTTGGATAAGCGTGGGCCCGGCATCCAGCAGCTGGCTTACCGGGTCAGCGATCTTGAGGCCCTCACCGAGCGGCTGCGCGACCAGGGCATTCAGCTGCTCTACGACGTGCCGAGGCGTGGAACGGCGAATTCGCGGATCAACTTCATCCATCCGAAAGACGCCGGCGGGGTTCTGATCGAGTTGGTCGAGCCCGCCGCCGAGTCAGTCTCTAGACACTAAGACCACTTTCGGGTCGGGCGGCGGGTTGCGCGGTTAGCCCAGCAGGGTGTGTGCCAGTGTCGCCGGTCATCCACTCCGGCCTGTGGTGAATCAGCGGGCCATACCACCACATGCGCAGTACCGGAACGGATTTCGTGGTCGCATCCCGGACACCGATAGGTCTTGACGGCATGGGCCGCGGCGACGGGTCGCACTTCGTACTCGTGGCCGTCGGGTCCGGCTTCTACCCTGCGCGCAACAGGCAACTGCCGCGCCGGCTGCTGCCGACGTGGCGGTGTGCGGCGCCGAGCCATACCGTCAGTCTAGGTAGGCAACTCAGAATAGCCGGTACTCGGCGCTGTCCATCCCGCGCATCTTGTCGTAATCCAGTGTGACGCAACGGATGCCGCGGTCTTCGGCCAGAGTGCGCGCCTGTGGTTTGATCTGCTGCGCGGCGAGCACCCCTTGTACCGGTGCGAGCATGCTGTCGCGATTGAGCAGCTCGAGGTAACGAGTGAGCTGCTCGACCCCATCGATCTCGCCGCGGCGCTTGATCTCGACGGCGACCGAGCAGCCCTGGTCATCGCGGCAGAGCAAGTCGACCGGCCCGATCGCGGTCATGTACTCACGGCGGATCAGCGTGTATCCGGCGCCGAGCAACTCGACATGCTCGGCGAGCAACGCCTGCAGGTGGGCCTCGACGCCGTCCTTGACCAGCCCCGGGTCGACACCCAGGTCGTGGCTGGCGTCGTGCACTATTTCCTCAATCGTGATTCGCAGCTGTTCGCCGGCTTTGTTTTGCACTACCCATACCGGCGACGCACCGTCGAGTTCTTCGGCCAACCAGCAGGGCGGACTCATCCAGTTCAACGGTTTGTAGGCGCGGTCGTCGGCGTGCACGCTAACCGACCCGTCGGCCTTGAACAGCAGCAACCTGCGCGCGGACGGCAGGTGCGCGGTGAGTCGGCCGAGGTAGTCAACGGTGCACTGGGCAATCACGAGGCGCACCCGACTCACCTTAGGGCCACCAGGCCGGACAAATTAGGCCGGCGACATCATGATGGCCAAGAAGACGGTGGCGCAACGCCTGGGCGGGGTGCTGGAGAGACTGACTCGTCAGAGCGGCCGGCTGTCAGAAACCCCCGCGTACGGCTCCTGGCTGCTGGGCCGGGTGTCGGAAAGCCAGCGCCGCCGGCGGGTGCGCATTCAGGTCATCCTGACCGTCTTCATCGTGGCGGCGAACCTGATCGGGATCGGCGTCGCAGTGCTGTTGGTGACGGTGGCTTTTCCGGTACCGAGTGTCTTTACCGACGCGCCGCTGTGGGTCACGTTCGCGGTCGTCCCGGTCTGGCTCGTGATCGTGTTGGCGCTCGGCACCTATTGGATCACCCGGCGAACCGTGACAGCGCTGCGGTGGGCGATCGAGGAGCGCAAACCAAGCCACGCCGATGAGCGCAACATTTTTTCGGCCCCGTGGCGGGTGGTGATCGTGCACCTCATTTTGTGGGGCTTGGGGACGGCGTTGTTGACGACCCTTTACGGCCTGGTCAACAGTGAGTTCATCCCGCAGTTCTTGTTCTCGGTGAGCTTTTGCGGCGTTCTGGTGGCCGCCGGCTGCTACCTGTTCACCGAGTTCGCGCTGCGCCCGGTGGCCGCCCAGGCACTGGAGGCGGGATCACCGCCGCGCCGGTTCGCGCCGGGCGTCATGGGCCGAACCATGACGGTGTGGGTGCTCGGTTCGGGTGTGCCCGTCGTCGGTATCGCGCTGACGGCGTTCTTCGCGCTGGCGTTGCGGAATCTCACGGAGACCCAGTTCGCGGTGGCGGTGTTGATTCTGGCGACCGCGACGCTGATCTTCGGGTTCATCCTGATGTGGATCGTGTCCTGGCTGATTGCGACGCCGGTGCGGGTGGTGCGCGCCGCGCTCAAGCGCGTCGAGCAGGGTGACCTACGGGGTGATCTCGTGGTGTTCGACGGCACCGAACTCGGTGAGCTGCAGCGTGGATTCAACGCGATGGTTGACGGTCTGCGTGAGCGGGAACGGGTGCGTGATCTTTTCGGCCGCCACGTCGGGCGCGAAGTCGCCGTCGCCGCCGAACGTGAACCGCCGAAGCTGGGTGGCGAAGAGCGCCACGTCGCCGTCGTTTTCGTCGATATTGTCGGCTCGACGCAGTTGGTGACCAGCCGGCCCGCCGCAGAGGTTGTGCAGGTGCTCAACCGGTTCTTCGCAGTGATCGTCGATGAAGTGGACCGCCATTGCGGGCTTGTCAACAAGTTCGAGGGTGATGCCGTGTTGGCCGTGTTCGGCGCGCCGAACCGTCTCGAGCGTCCCGAGGACGAAGCGCTGGCGGCCGCCCGGGCCATCGCTCGTCGCCTGAGTACCGAGGTGCCTGAGTGCGAGGCCGGCATCGGCGTGGCGGCGGGGCAGGTCGTCGCGGGGAATGTCGGCGCCAAGGAACGGTTCGAATACACCGTGATCGGCGAACCGGTCAATGAGGCGGCACGGCTGTGCGAATTGGCCAAATCCCAACCCGCCCGGTTGCTGGCGTCATCGGAAGCAGTCAGTAATGCGAGCGAAAATGAGCGTGTCCGTTGGTTTTTGGGCGAGACAGTGACGCTGCGCGGGCACGACGAGCCGACCCGGCTGGCCGTGCCCGTCTAGGCCCGCTCAGCGGGCCCGTTGTCCGGGCCTACGACGATGTCGCTTTTCTGCCAGTGATGTCGGTGGGCAGGTGTAATTGTCGAAACGTGCACGAAGACTTCGACCGCTGCTACCGGGCCGTCCAGTCCAAGGACGCTCGATTCGACGGCTGGTTCGTCACCGGGGTGCTGACGACCCGGATCTATTGCCGACCCAGTTGCCCTGTCCGACCACCTCTCGCCCGTAACGTGCGGTTCTATCCGACCGCAGCGGCCGCTCAACGGGCCGGTTTTCGGCCGTGCAAACGGTGCCGTCCCGACGCATCGCCGGGTTCTCCGGAATGGAACGTGCGCAGTGACGTCGTCGCGAGGGCCATGCGGCTTATCGCCGACGGCATCGTCGATCGCGAGGGTGTCAGGGGCCTCTCCGCCCGCGTCGGCTACACCACCCGTCAGCTGGAACGGCTTTTGCAAGCCGAGGTCGGCGCTGGCCCGCTCGCCTTGGCCCGCGCGCAACGAACACAGACTGCCCGGGTACTGATCGAGACCACGGACCTGCCGTTCAGTGATGTCGCGTTCGCCGCCGGGTTTTCCAGCATCCGCCAGTTCAACGACACCGTGCGCATGGTCTGCGACAGCACTCCGACAGCGTTACGCAAGCGGGCAGCCGCCCGGTTCGGTTGCGACGTCACCTCACCAGGGACAGTGCTGCTACGCCTGCCGGTACGCGCGCCGTTCGCCTACAAGGGCGTTTCGGTCATCTGGCCGCCAGCGCAGTGCCGGGTTGCGAGGAGGTGCGCGATGGTGGGTACCGACGCACACTGCGGCTCCCGTCCGGCAATGGCCTGGTCACCCTGACGCCGGCTTCCGATCATGTCCGCTGCCTGCTCGTGCTCGACGACTTCCGCGACCTCGCGACCGCGATTGCCCGTTGCCGTCGGCTCCTGGACCTCGACGCAGACCCGGAAGCGGTGGTTGCGGTACTCAAGTCGGACCCAGACCTGGGCCCGGTGGTGGCCAAAGCCCCCGGACAACGTATTCCCCGCACCGTCGACGAGGCGGAACTGGCGGTGCGGGCGGTGCTGGGCCAACAGGTGTCGACCAAGGCCGTGCGAACCCACGCGGGCAGACTCGTCGCTGCCCATGGGCGGCCGATCCACGACACCGAGGGCGCGCTGACCCACACGTTCCCGTCGGTCGAGCAGCTCGCCGAGATCGATCCCACCTATCTGGCCGTACCCAAGACACGCCGACGGACACTTGCCGCACTTGTTGCCGGGGTTGCCGACGGCAGCATTGTCCTGGATGCCGGGTGCGACTGGGAACGTGCGCCGGCAGTTGCTGGCGATGCCGGGGGTCGGACCTTGGACCGCCGAAGTAATCGCCATGCGCGGCCTTGGAGATCCGGATGCCTTCCCCGCGAGCGACCTGGGCCTTCGACTGGCTGCCCAACAGCTTGGCCTGCCCGCAAATCAGCGGGCAATAACCGAGCACAGTGCCCGTTGGCGGCCCTGGCGCTCCTACGCCACCCAGCACCTGTGGACCACCCTTGAGCACCCGGTGAACCACTGGCCATCGCAGGACGTCGCATGATTCGCTACCGCACTATCGACAGCCCGATCGGTCCATTGACCCTGGCCGGGCATGGCCCAGTCCTGACGAATCTGCGCATGGTCGAGCATACCTACGAGCCAAGCCGGTCCGACTGGGTTGCTGATCACCGTGCGTTTGCTGACGCCGTCGATCAACTTGACGCTTACTTCGCCGGCGAGCGCACCGGCTTCGATCTGGAACTGGATCTCCGGGGGACCGAATTCCAGCAGCGAGTATGGAAGGCGCTGCTGACGATCCCATACGGGGAAACCCGGTCGTACGGAGAAATTGCCGAACAGATCGGCGCCCCGGGCGCCGCGCGCGCTGTGGGATTGGCCAACGGACGAAATCCCATCGCCATTATCGTTCCGTGCCACCGGGTAATCGGCGCCGGCGGACATCTTACCGGCTACGGCGGCGGACTCGACCGGAAATGGATCCTGCTCGAATTAGAGAAACGCCGGACATCGCCAAATCTGACGTTATTCGATTAGATCGGCAATAAAAACACCCCCCGGGTGTGGGGGGTGTTTTGTGGGTGTTCGGCGGTGTCCTACTTTTCCACCGGGTGGGTAGTATCATTGGCGCTGGCTGGCTTAGCTTCCGGGTTCGGGATGGGTCCGGGCGTTTCCCTGCCGCTGTGGCCGCCGTAACTTTATTGTTTTGTGTTTTTGGGTGGTGTGTGTGGTGGGGTGTGGGTGTGTGGGGGGATTGTGGTTGCGGGTGTGTGAGTAAGTTTTCGGCCGGTTAGTGCCAGTTCCCTGAACCCCTTGCGGGGCGTGTAGGTCTGGTCTATTGATCCCGTGGTCTGCGGGGGGCCTTATCCCACCTGGTGGGTGAGAAGCCTGGTCTTGGAGGGGGTTTCCCGCTTAGATGCTTTCAGCGGTTATCCTGTCCGAACGTGGCTATCCAGCGGTGCCCCTGGCGGGACAACTGGTGCACCAGAGGTTCGTCCGTCCCGGTCCTCTCGTACT